>JBEGPH010000061.1:0-5805 GCA_041181555.1 Actinomycetota bacterium
AGCTTGCTCGACAGCGTGCCATCACCGGATGACTTCAGCGACCCAAACGAGCGTGCCGCCGCCGAGCGTGCGCTGGAATACATGGACCTCAAGCCAGGCACCAAACTCAAGGACATCCGCGTGGACACAGTGTTCCTGGGCTCTTGCACCAACTCGCGCATTGAAGACCTCCGCGCTGCGGCTGCCGTAATCAAGGGCAAGCAGAAGGCCGAGGGCTTGCGCATGATGGTCGTGCCAGGTTCGGCCAAGGTGCGCGCTCAGGCAGAGGCCGAAGGTCTCGATCAGATTTTCAAAGACTTCGGAGCCGAGTGGCGCTTCGCCGGTTGTTCAATGTGTTTGGGTATGAACCCTGATCAACTTGCACCGGGCGAGCGCGCGGCGTCTACTTCAAACCGCAACTTCGAAGGACGCCAGGGTAAGGGTGCTCGCACTCACTTGGTTTCACCTCTAGTTGCAGCGGCTACCGCAATTCGCGGCACGCTTTCATCACCGGCAGATTTGAAGGGCTAAGCGCATGGAAAAGATTTCAGTCTTCACCGGCGTGGCCGTGCCGCTTCGTCGTAGCAATGTCGACACTGATCAGATCATCCCAGCGGTTTATCTGAAGCGCATTACCAAGACCGGATTCGATGATGCACTATTTGCATCATGGCGTGCCGACAAAGATTTCGTTCTAAACCAAGACGCATACAAAAACGGTCAGGTGCTAATTGCTGGCCCAGACTTCGGTACCGGTTCATCTCGCGAGCACGCGGTGTGGGCACTCAAGGATTACGGTTTCAAGGCGGTCTTCTCGAGCAAGTTCGCCGACATCTTCCGAGGCAACTCGGGCAAGCAGGGTTTGGTCACCGGAATTATTTCTGACGAAGACACCGAGAAACTTTGGACTGCTATCGAAGCCAATCCTGGAGTTCATGCAACCGTCGATCTAGAAAACCAAACCGTTTCGGTTGGTTCGCTCACCGTGAAGTTTGAGATTGACGAATACACTCGCTGGCGTTTGATGGAGGGGCTGGACGACATCGGTCTAACTCTTCGCGACGAACAGGCGATCACCGATTTCGAAGCCAAGCGCGAGGCTTGGCGTCCAAAGACTTTGCCGGCGAAGGGCTAATCGATGAGTCAAATCACAGTGCGCGGCGGCAAGCCGCTGAAGGGTCGCGTCGACCTCAAGGGCGCTAAAAACCTGGTCACCAAGGCCATGGTGGCGGCGCTACTAGCCGACGAGCCGAGCGTACTCAAAGACGTACCGTTCATCAGCGACGTAGAAATCGTCTCGCGTTTACTTCAGCTTCACGGCGTGCAGATTTCGCACAGTGAAGACGGCGTGATGCACCTCGACCCAACCAACGTGAAGTCGGCTCGCATGATCGACATCGACGCACACGCTGGTTCATCGCGTATTCCGATTCTGTTTTGTGGTCCGCTGCTTCACCAGTTGGGTGAGGCGTTTATTCCTGGTCTCGGCGGTTGTCACATCGGCGACCGTCCAATCGACTTTCACTTTGAAGTGCTACGCAACTTTGGTGCGGTTATCGAAGAGCTGGAAAACGGAACTCGTTTGTCTGCACCGAAGGGGCTAAAGGGAGCAAAGATCAGTCTTCCTTACCCATCGGTTGGCGCTACCGAGCAGGTGCTGCTCACTGCAACTCGTGCCGAAGGTGTAACCGAACTTTCCGGTGCCGCAATCGAACCTGAAATCATGGACCTGATTGCAATCTTGCAGAAGATGGGCGCAATTATTTCGGTCGACACCGATCGCGTGATTCGCATCGAAGGCGTTAAGCGTCTCGGCGGATACACACACCGCGCACTTTTCGACCGCAACGAAGCAGCCTCTTGGGCTGCAGCTGCACTAGCAACCAACGGAGACATTTTTGTTGGTGGAGCGCGTCAGCAAGAAATGACAACTTTCCTCAACGTGTTTCGCAAAGTTGGCGGAGCCTTTGAAATCGAAGACGACGGCATTCGCTTCTATCACCCGGGCGGAGATCTTCACCCGGTTGTGATCGAAACCGATGTTCACCCGGGCTTCATGACCGACTGGCAGCAGCCACTCGTGGTGGCACTTACTCAGGCCAAGGGTCTGTCGATCGTGCACGAGACGGTTTACGAGCAGCGCTTCGGCTTCACCGACGCCTTGGTTGAGATGGGTGCCAGCATCCAGATTTACCGCGAATGCCTTGGTGGCAGCCCATGCCGCTTCGGTCAGCGCAACTTCAACCACAGCGCAGTCATCAGCGGCCCGACAGCCCTCAAGGGCGCAGACATCCGCGTGCCAGACCTCCGCGGTGGCTTTAGTCACATGGTTGCCGCTCTGGCAGCCGAGGGTATCTCCAACGTCACCAACGTGCAGCTCATCTCACGCGGCTACGAACACTTCTTACAGAAACTCACCGACCTCGGCGCTGACTTCACCTACTCGGAGTAATCGCAATAATGGCGAGCAAACCTAAAAAGCAACTTCCAATGCCGAAGATTAAATTGGTAGAGAAGTCGTTTAGCGTTCGCGCAGCCGCATCGATTTTGATTCCATTAGTTCGCTTTATGTTCCACCTCAAAGTTGAGGGTCTAGAGAAGCTTCCGAAAAAGGGTTCGTACATTTTGGTATCGAACCACGTCACCAATGTTGACGCACTGGCAGTTGCCTACTTCGTTTACAAATATCTAAACCGCGGGCCACACTTTCTTGCTAAGGAAAGTTTGTTTCGCATTCCGCTAATTGGCAAAGTGCTTACCGCAGCCGGTCAAATTCCGGTTTATCGCAGCACTCACCGCAACGATGGTCCGCTTCGTGCGGCCAATGAATATCTTGCCGCCGGTCACTGCATCGCAATTTTTCCTGAAGGCACACTGACTCGCGATCCAAATCTTTGGCCAATGCGCGGACGCACCGGAGCGGTTCGCCTGGCACTCGAAACCAATGTGCCGGTTTACGCAATCGCGCACTGGGGTAGCGAAGAAATTTTGCCAACCTATGGTTCTAAGTTCCGTCCGAATCCAACTAAAGCCGTGCGCATTTTGGTTGGTGGCGAAATTGATTTAGCAAAATATCGCAAGAAGCAATTGAGCCCGGCCGAAGTGCAAGAAGCAACCGAATTAGTTATGGACACCATTACCAAACTGGTGGAAAAACTTCGTGGCGAAAAGGCTCCGGCCAAGCGCTGGGATTCAGCCGAAGCCGGCCAGGCCGCCACGGGTAATTTCAAGAAGCCAAGTAAGTCAAAAGGAACGGTGAAGTAGTGACCAAGATCGCTGTAGTCGGTGCCGGTAGCTGGGGCACCACTTTTGCCAAGGTGCTGGCCGATGCCGGCAACGACATTTGGCTCTGGGCTCGTCGTGAAGATATCACCGAGGAAATCAACGAAACTCACCGCAACGGTGACTACCTGCCAGGTATCAACCTGCCACACAACCTTCGCGCATCCAGCAACATCGCCGAGGTCTTGGCCGATGCCGAGCTTGTCTTCCTTGCTGTGCCATCGCAGTCACTTCGCACCAATCTTGAAGAGTGGGGAGCGCACCTACCAAAGTCGGCAATTCTGGTGAGTCTGATGAAGGGCGTGGAGCGCGACACCGGACTTCGAATGAGCGAGGTAATCGCGCAGGTCACCGGATTTTCAACATCCCAGATTGCAGTGGTCTCTGGGCCTAACCTCGCTACCGAAATTGCTAACAAGCAGCCAGCCGCTTCGGTAGCTTCATCGGTAAATCGCGACACCGCAATTCGCGTGGCCGAAGTTTCTAGCAACGACTACTTCACCACTTTCACTAACAATGACGTCATCGGTACAGAGTTCGGTGGCATTCTCAAGAACCTAATCGCAGTTGCGATCGGTATCGTCAACGGCGTTGGCTACGGCGAAAATACCAAGGCATCGATCATGACTCGTGGCCTAGCCGAAATTTCTCGATTCGCTGTGGCCTATGGAGCACATCCAAACACCATGATTGGACTCGCCGGACTCGGCGACCTAATCGCTACTTCTGAGTCGCCGCTATCTCGTAACCACAAGGCCGGTGAAATGCTCGGTCGCGGCTACTCAATTCGCGAAGTAATCAAGCGTATGTCGCAAACGGCAGAAGGCCTTGCCTCGGTAAAACCAATTCTCGCTCTTGCGGCAGAAAAAAATATTGCGATGCCAATTGTTGAGCAGGTAAACGCAGTGCTCGAGGGAAGTATGGATCCGCGCGACATTGCACCGCACCTGACTCACGAAACCGATGGTCCGGTAAAGGAATAATGGCCAAGCTCAAGGTTGCAATTCTTTTTGGTGGACCATCTTCGGAACACGAAATTTCTTGCGCCACCGCAGCCGGTGTGCTCGGAGCAATCGATCGCAGTAAATACGAAATCATTCCAATTGGAATTACAAAAACCGGCATCTGGACTCTCGCCGAAGACGACGCAGCGAAGTGGGCTCTCAAAAAGGGTGACCTCGCCTTCGTGGAAGACAACAGCAAGCACGTGCGCTTTGGCAGCAATCAGGAGCTACTCCTAGGGGAGCAATCACTCGGCAAGGTGGACGTGGTCTTTCCGGTGCTGCACGGCCCATACGGCGAAGACGGTCAGGTTCAGCGCGAACTCGAGGAAGTTGGCGTGCCATACGTGGGCAACGGAGTGCTGGCCTCTGAGCGCGGCATGGACAAAGAACTATCTAAAGAATGCTTCCTGGCTGCCGGAGTGCCAGCCACCCCGCACGTGGTCATCAAGCTCGCCGACTGGGAGCGCGATCCAGAAACCGCGCTGGAAAACGTGCGTTCACTCGGTGGGCTTCCGCTGTTTGTGAAGCCAGCTCGTGCCGGCTCATCCAAGGGTGTTAGCAAAGTCAAAGACATGGCCGAGTTTGGTGAGGCCGTTGGTAAGGCATTCGAAGAAGACGACAAGATCGTTGTGGAGCACGGCATCGATGGCCGCGAAGTTGAAGTGGCAGTGTTGCAAGATCCAAACAGCAACACTCCTCGCGTATCGGTGGCCGGCGAAATTATTGTTACCGGTCGAGACTTCTACGACTTTGATGCAAAATACCAAGACGAAGATTCCGTGCAGCTAGTTATTCCGGCAAACCTCACAGATGACGAATTACAAGAAATGCAAAAACTGGCTGGGCAGGCATTCAACGCACTCGGTTGTGAAGGTTTAGCCCGCGCCGACTTCTTCCTAACCAAAGATGGTTTTCTGATTAACGAGATCAACACCATGCCTGGTTTCACTCCGCTGTCGATGTTTCCGTCGCTCTGGCAAGCAAGTGGAATTGAATACAAAGATCTGATTGACGAGCTAATTCAGCTCGGCCTCAAGCGCGGGTAATTAACCCAGGCAGCGTTTGACTGCCGGAATGTGCCCAATCGCGGAAGACAATTCGTCGAGCGCAGTCACTCCAGAAACTTTTCTCGAATCAACGATTACTTCGATTGCCGGAGTGCGTGCGAAGGTTACGAATCGATAGCTCGGCTTGTTGCTGTCGTCTACCAACCAGTCGATGTCAGAAGTAGTCACGCAGGTGAGTTTGCTCACCGACACTGCCGGTAATCCGCAACGGAAGATCACGCCGGTTGGTTCACCCCAGGCCGCGGTGGATTGCGAATTGGTGCCGCGCTTTGCCAGGGTGTCGATCGTGTCTGGAAGTCGCACCACCACGTCCGCACAGGCAGGGTTGTTGGCATCAGGGGCGGGATCGAGAGCTACGGTAGCGGTGCAGCCGCTGAGGGCGAGAGTGCCCATCGCCAGGGCTGCCGCTAACAAAAATTTCATCAAGAACAGGCTACCTTTGAGAGGTGCCAACCATTGCTGACCTAGGTGAA
>JBEGPH010000062.1:0-5683 GCA_041181555.1 Actinomycetota bacterium
GCTGCAACAGCAGCAACTACGTCGGCAGTCTTAACCGCACCGAATAGACGACCGCCTACGCCAGCCTTTACAGACAGACGAACAGACTTCTCTTCTAGACGAGCCTTCAGAGCCTGTGCCTCTTCAACAGTTGCTAGAGCACGTGATTCACGAGCAGCCTTGATCTGGTCGACCTGCTTCTCGCCACCCTTGGTCCATAGCACTGCGAAACCGCGAGGTAGTAGATAGTTACGAGCGAAGCCGTTCTTTACCTCTACTACGTCGCCAGCTGAGCCGAGGCCTGAAACCTCATTAGTCAGAATTAGTTTTGACATTTGTATTTACTCCTTAGCGACCTGCACCGGCGTATGGCATTAGAGCCATCTCGCGTGCATTCTTGACGGCCTTTGCAATGAGACGCTGCTCCTGCACAGACACACCAGTGATGTGACGTGAGCGGATCTTGCCTCGGTCTGAAACGAACTTGCGAAGGGTTGAGACGTCCTTGTAGTCAATTACGCCTACGGTGATTGCCTTTGGTGGTGCCAACTTTGAGTTCTTGGCATTGCGGTTTGGCTTACGCTTTTCACCTTTTAGTACAGCCATTTGTTGCTCCTAATTAATTAAAAGTTTTTGGGGGATTAGAACGGGGTGTCGTCTGCGCCAGCTGAACCTGCGCCTGGGTTTGCCCAGCCGCCGTCAGATGCTGGCTTTGCCTTTGGAGCATCGCCCCAAGGATCGCCACCGGCTACGGCTCCTGCTGCTCCACCTTCGCGAGCACGACGAGTTACAGCCGCAGTTGCGCTACGCAATGACGGACCGATCTCTTCGATCTCGAGTTCTAGTGATGCACGGGCTTCGCCTGATGCAGTTTGGTAAGCACTTGGTGCCTTGAGGCGGCCGGTAACGACAACACGAGTTCCCTTAGTAAGAGACTGTGCAACGTTCTCGGCAACTTCGCGCCATGCGGTGCAACGAACCCAAACGGTTTCGCCGTCTTCCCAAGCGTTAGTGGTGCGGTTGTAAGTGCGAGGAGTTGAACCAACGTTCACGCTTACTACTGCAACACCGCCCTGGGTGTAGCGCAATTCTGGGTCGGCACCTAAGTTGCCAACCACAGTTACGTTAACTTCGCCGGCCATTACTTCTCAGCTGCTGCCTTGTGCTTTGCCTTAGCTTCAGCCTTCTCGGCTGCAACCTTCAGCATGAAAATTGCTTCTTCCGCGCGTAGCACCTTGGTGCGCATTACGGCTTCTGAAAGGTTCAACTGACGATCAAGTTCGATTACGTCTGCTGAGTTTGCGGTCATGTTAACGACGGCGTAGATACCTTCAGACTTCTTGTTGATTTCGTAAGCCAACTTACGACGTCCCCAAATGTCAACGCTGTCGACGGTACCGTTACCGTTGCGAATTACGTTGAGGAATTTGTCGAGACTTGGAGCAACGGTGCGCTCGTCGATGCCTGCATCGAGAATTACCATGAGCTCGTATTTGTGCATAACTAACCCACCTCCTTCGGACTAAAACGGTCATGGGATTTCCATAACAGGAGGTTAAATAAGCACGCTGCCAGAACGGCAACCTGCCAAGTTTACCGGCTAGACCACCAGGCAAGCAAGCGCTTTTCCGCCTCGATCGGGCCCAGCGGACCCTCCTCGATGCGCAGCTCCAGTAGGTAGTTGTAGGCCTCGCCCACCTCACGAGATGGCTTCAGATCAAGGATGCGCATGATGTCCTCGCCAGAGAGGTCTGGGCGCATGGCATTTAGCTCTTCTTGCTCGGCGATTACCGCGATGCGCTGCTCGAGGTCGTCGTAGGCGTGAGCCAAGCGCTCGGCCTTGCGCTGGTTGCGGGTGGTGACGTCGGCTCGGGTAAGTGCGTGTAGGCGCAGCAGTTGATCATCCGCATCTCGCACGTAGCGACGAATGGCCGAGTCGGTCCAGGCTTGATCGCTGTAGCCAAAAAATCGCAGGTGCAACTCGATGAGTCGACAAACCGCTTTTGTGGTTTCGTTGTCAAAGCGAAGAGCCTGCATGCGCTTTTTGGTGAGCTTGGCACCAACCACATCGTGGTGATAAAACGAAACTCCACCACCCGGTTCGAGTTTGCGGGTTGCCGGCTTACCGATGTCGTGCATCAGCGCCGCAAATCTCAGCGTGAAATCTTTTTCGAGTCCGTAATCTTTTTCGTAGTCGATTGCCTGCTCAACCACTCGAAGTGTGTGCTCGTAGACGTCTTTGTGGTGGTGGTGTTCGTCCACCTCGAGTTTGAGTGCCGGTAGTTCTGGCAGTACCTTTGCAGCAAGTCCACTATCAACGAGAACTTCTAATCCCTTGCGCGGATTTTTTCCGAGCATGAGTTTTACAAACTCTGCCTGCACTCTTTCTGCGGAAATAATGTCAATGCGATCAACCATGTTTCGCATTGCCTCAAAAGTTTCTGGTTCAATTTCAAACTCAAGCTGCGATGCAAAACGCGCACCGCGCATCATGCGAAGTGGATCATCGCTAAATGAATCTTCAGGGCGACCTGGTGTGCGAATAATGCCGTCGACTAAATCTTTTAGTCCATTGAACGGGTCGACAAAGACGCGCTCGGGTAGTCGTAGTGCCATTGCGTTCACCGTGAAATCTCGGCGAAGCAAATCGGCGTTTAGGTCTTTACCGAAGGCAACCTCTGGCTTACGCGAATCGCGGTCGTACTTATCTGCTCGATAAGTGGTGATCTCGATTTGATCGTTTCCGATTCTGGCGCCGATGGTGCCGAACTCGCGGCCGATGTCCCAGTGAGCATCAACAATCGGCTTAATAATGGTGAGGATTTCGTCGGGGGTGGCCGTCGAAGCAAAATCGAGGTCTGGAGCCTTACGGCCAAGGAAGGCATCACGAACTGGACCACCAACTAGGGCCAATTCGTGGCCAGCCGCTGCAAATAGGTTGCCGAGCTTGGTGAAAAGCGGCGAATCGGTGGATTTCTCCAGATTCGCTAAGGCTTCGGCTACGGTTTGCATGCTCTCAATCGTGCCACAGCCTTTAAACTTGCGGGTATGACGGCACAGCGAGGTAAACGACCTAGGGTCGAGGAAACCTCGGCGGGAGGCTTTGTACTTTCGGCAGACGGCGAATTCAAGGTTGCCCTAATTGGCCGGATTAACCGTGGCGGCCGTCTCGACTGGTGCGTACCTAAGGGGCACCCCGAAGGCACCGAAACTCTCGAAGAAGCTGCCATCCGCGAGATTGCCGAAGAGACCGGACTGAATGTTCGAATCCTCGAACACCTCGGCGACATTCACTACGAATTCCAAGTGCCAGAGAAAATAATTTCGAAAACCGTACACCACTATCTAATGCAGCAAATCGACGGCGACTTAACGGTTGAGAACGATCCAAACCATGAGGCTGTCGAGGCTCGTTGGTTCAGCATCGAGCAACTTGAAAAAACTTTGTCACACGAAAACGAACGGCGATTGGCTCGCAAAGTGCTCGAGTGGGTGCGTGCAGAAGAGTCATGAAAAAAATCCTGAGCATTTTGTTGACGTTGGGAATTGTTTTAATTCCTCAACTAGCAACTGCTTCGGTGCCGAACGATATTCCTAGCGTGCACATCATCGCTGGATCAGATATAAATCTTCTAGCCTCAGATGCAAAAATTCCCGTGCGTGTAAAAAATGACTTCAACACCGATTTACGAATTCACGTTCACGCTGTGGCATCAAACGGTCGACTTTCAATTCCCGCTCCGGTTGAAATAAACATCCCAGCAAACACCGCGGTCAACGCACAGATTCCGGTTAAGGCAATCGGAAGTGGTCAAGTTAATCTCAGCGTTTGGTTAGAAACTTTTTCTGGACTCCGCGTCGGTGATCAAGTGGAAGTAACAGTCAACGTAAACGCTGATGCAGAAAACGTAATGCTGATTGCATTCACCGCCTTGATCTGCATTTTAGGAACTCTCGGTTTGGTGCGCACTTTGCGCAAACGTCGCGAACGAGCTGCTGAATAATGAGCGTCGCTAAGTCATCGTTACTCATGGCCGGCGGCACAATGCTTTCGCGCATTCTTGGATTCAGTCGCTCGATTATTTTGGCCATGGCAATCGGTGTGACCACCAACGCCGCCGACGCTTTCGGAGTGGCCAACCAATTGCCGAATAACGTATACGCGATTGTTGCCGGAGGTGTGCTGCAGTCGATTCTGGTGCCGCAGATCATCAAGGCACTTGGCCACAAGGATGGCGGCAAAGGCTATGTCGACCGGCTGCTGACCTTCATAATCAGCGCCTTCCTGCTGATTACCGTGGTTACCACGCTTGCCGCTCCGCTTCTGGTTTCGCTCTACACCACCGGATGGACTCCCGCTCAACTGGCCCTGGCTACCGCCTTTGCTTACTGGTGCCTGCCACAACTTTTCTTCTACGGGCTCTACTCAATTCTTGGTGAAGTGCTAAACGCGCGAAGCAAGTTTGGCCCGTACATGTGGGCGCCGGTGTTGAACAACATCGTCTCGCTTGCCGGACTCATTGCTTACATTCTTATTTTTGGAAACGACCCAACTGGCACTCAAAGTATCGACTCGTGGAACTCGTCTCAAATTATTTTGCTTGCTGGTTCTGCAACTGCCGGTGTAGCAGCGCAAGCACTCATTCTTTTTGTCGCTTGGCGCAAAATCGGAATAAAGCTCTCACTTAATTTCAAGTGGCGCGGTTTTGGTTTGCGTCCTGCACTCAAGGCTGCATCTTGGTCGCTCGCGATGGTGTTGGTAACTCAGATTGGTGGACTGGTGCAAACCGTTGTCGCCTCGTCTGCGGTTACTTCGCGAAGTGAATCCATTGCAATTGCATCTGTTGCAGCAGCATCGATTGCCTGGTTGGTTTTCATGTTGCCGCACAGCATCGCAACCGTTTCGATCGCGACCGCCTACTTCACCAAGATGTCACATCACGTTCAAGAAAATCGCATCGATTTACTCAAGAACGATTTGGCTGCAGGGCTAAGAACTATTTCTATGGTGTCGGTTTTAGCAACCGCAGCAATTATCGTTCTGGCGTATCCAATTGCGCGAGTATTTGTTGGTGAGTACCCGTCGCTTGTCGCTCTTGGAAATGTGCTGATTGCTCTGATTGTTGGATTGCTTCCATTTAGCTTTGTCTTCATGATGCAGCGTGCGTTCTATGCGCTCGAAGACACCCGCACACCATTCATCTTTACCTGCGTGCAGATTGCACTCCACATCATCGGATCATTAACGATGTCTATCGTGGTGCCGCACGAGTGGTTAGTGGTTGGGCTATCGCTACTCACCAGCGTCACGGTTACCGTGCAGGCATTGCTCGCCTACAACTTACTTCGCCGCAGAATCGGTAGCCTCAAGGGTCAGCACATCTTTACCGGCACCGGATACTTTGCCATCTCCGGTTTGGTAGCTGGGCTAATTGGTTACGTCGTGCTACAGCTGATTGGCGGAACGGGCCAGAATGCCTTTGCCGTGAAATCGATTCTCACGGCCGGCCTGGGTTCGGTCATGGTTGGTTTCGTGATTTTGGCGGTCTACCTGGTGCTGCTAAAACTCTTCAGAATCCGCGAGATTGATACCGCCCTAGCGTCAATTAAGGGAATACTCCGCCGGTAAAATTGCTTCTAATAATCGAGCATTCGCTCATTTGTTTGGAGAAATCTTGCGCAACGTCATCATTGTTGGATCAGG
>JBEGPH010000063.1:0-5628 GCA_041181555.1 Actinomycetota bacterium
CAATTGCCGATGCTCTAAAACTTTCTTGCAACATTCCATTCGCACAACTCGGAATCGCACTAGGGCAAGATGCGATTCGCGCGCAGGCTGAAAAATTTGGTTTTGGTCAAGCTATCGAAACACCATTGCGTTCTACTGCGAGCACCTACCCGAAGAATATGGATGATGCTCAACTTGGACTTTCGTCGTTCGGTCAGTTTGATGATCGAGTCACTCCACTGCAAATCGCAATGATGACTTCTGCAATTGCTAACGGCGGAAAGTTAATGAAGCCGAATCTGATTGAAAATGTTCAGTCGGCAAATCTTTCTTCACTCTTTGCACCTTCTCCTGCAGAATTTTCAACACCGGTGTCTACAACCACCGCCGAAAAAGTTAAGCAGATGATGATTGCTGCTGTGGCAAGTGGTGTTAGTTCAAATGGTGCAATCAAAGGTGTTTCTGTCGCTGGTAAAACTGGCACCGCGCAAAACGGAAAAGGTGAACCGTACACACTTTGGTTTACCGGATTCGCTCCAGCCAATAATCCGAGAGTTGCAGTAGCCGTTGTTATTGAAGACGGTGGCGGAATGGGTCAGGGCGGTCGAGGTAACACATTGGCTGCACCGGTCGCAGCGAAGGTAATGAAGGCGGTGTTGCGCAAATGAAGCCTGAGGTAGATCAGCTTTACGGGGGGCGCTACAAACTGGTAAGTCGAATCGCCATAGGTGGCATGGGTGAAGTTTGGCAGGCACACGACGAGGTAATCCTTCGCGATGTGGCCATCAAGATTCTCAAGCCTGAATACCTTGGTGATCCGGGCTTTATCGAGCGCTTCCGCACCGAAGCGCGTCACGCCGCAATGGTTACTCACGACGGAATTGCCAGTGTCTACGACTACGGTGAGGATGGCGGAAGCGCCTACCTGGTTATGGAGCTGGTGCCGGGCGAATCGCTGGCGAAACTACTCGAGCGCAGTAAGACACTTTCGAGCGACAAGGTCTTGGATATTGTTTCTCAGACCGCTCGTGCGCTGCACGCTGCACACCTGGAAGGCCTGGTTCACCGCGATGTAAAGCCGGGAAACCTATTGATTACGCCAAATGGTGAAGTCAAAATCACAGACTTCGGTATTGCTCGCGTCGCCGACCAAGCCCACCTAACCGCAACCGGTCAGGTTATGGGTACGGTTCAGTACCTGGCCCCAGAGCAAGCCACCGGTAAGCCGGCAAGTCCGTCTACCGACATCTACTCGCTCGGAATTGTCGCCTATGAGGCACTGGCTGGTCACCGTCCATTTGGCGGCGAAAACCAAATGGCTATCGCCATGGCGCAAATCAACGATGCTCCGCCGGCACTGCCATCCACGATTGATCAGCGAGTTCGCAACTTGATCATGCTTTGTTTGGCCAAGAAACCTAACCAGCGCCCGGCCACCGCTTTGGCACTCGCTGAACGCGCTGAATCTCTGATGAGTTATGCCCCGACTCGCTCGGCAGCCACCAAGGTGATCACACAGGCCAACCTCACCGACAAGACCACAGTGATTCCGGTGCAGGATATCCCGACGCCAAAGAAGGCAGTGGTTTGGCCATGGATTGCAGTGTTAGCTCTGCTCGGAGTTTCAGCGGTAGCAATTGTCATCGCAATTGTGGTCGGCGCAATTTCACAGCACCAACCCGGGCCAACCTTTACTCCGTATCAACCAAGCCCCTCGGCTACTGAAAGTGCACCTCCAGCCGATTCGGTGGTTGTGCTCAGCACAGATGTAATTGGTCTTTCTGTTGAAGAAGTAATCGCTCAGCTGGAAAGTCTTGGGTTAGCCGTAGATGCTCAACCTGGAGACACAGTGCCTGACAACGATCCAAAAGTGAACCAGGTTTACTCTGCATCACCGCTCGGCACGATTCCACTTGGTGCAACAATTCACATCGTCTATTACGCACCTGCGTCACAGGTTTCACCCAGCCCCAGCAACGGGCAGTAAGTAAACTAAAAAAGAATGACTGGAGAAAAATTGAATCAGCGACTGATTGCTGGCCGCTATGAAGTTGGCAGCCTTATCGGGCGCGGGGGAATGGCCGAAGTTTACGAAGGCACCGACACTCGCCTCGGACGCACCGTCGCAATCAAGCTACTCAAGCCAGATCTTGCCAATGATCCATCGTTCGAAGATCGCTTCCGCAACGAAGCTCAGGCTTCGGCAAAAATTTCTCACCCAACAATCGTTCGTGTTTACGATGCCGGAGAAGACATCGATACCGATGCAAACGGAAATCAAATCAAACATCCGTTCATCATCATGGAATTTGTTAAGGGCAAACTACTTCGCGAAGTGCTGCACGAACGACGTCTCTCAATTGAAGAAGCTGTAAATTACGCGTCAGGAATTTTGACTGCTCTTGAGTTCTCGCACAAAGCTGGAGTCATTCACCGCGACATTAAATCTGCGAACGTAATGATTACCGAGAATGACCAAATCAAGGTTATGGATTTTGGCATTGCTCGAGCCGTTTCAGAATCATCTGCGACCATGGCAAACACTGTTGGAATCATGGGTACAGCACAATATTTTTCACCAGAGCAGGCAAAAGGTGAAACCGTAGACTCTCGCACCGACCTTTATTCCACCGGTGTGCTACTTTACGAAATGCTTGCCGGCCGTCCTCCATTCAAGGGTGACACCGCGGTTTCAGTGGCATACCAACACGTTAGTGAAGCTGTCACTCCGCCATCAAAATTCAACGAAAACATCAGTCCAGAGCTAGACCAGGTTGTGCTTCACGGCTTGGCAAAAGATCGCGACGAGCGATTCCAAACTGCTGAAGACTTCCGCGACCACCTAATCGCCGCTGCTAATGGTTCGCCAATTGCACTTTCAGTTACTCCAGAAAAGTCTGCACCTGCTGCAGAAAATATCGTGCAAACTTCATCGTGGTCACTTGATGACGCAGATTCACACGAGGCCGGGCCGGCAACAGTATTTGCCGAACTACTAAGTGGGCCAGCTACCGAGGAGAACGACGTTGTTGAGCACCCAATTCAGGTGGAGCCACTGCCAACCCAGGTAATCGAGCCGACTGAAATTCAACCAGCCTTCGATGATTCGGTACCGACCACCAACCCATTTGCCGCACTTGGCGTAGACCTGAGTGCACCGGTAACCACAAGTATCACCAGTGTTCGCAGCGGTCGACCATCCGGCGGCGTGCTGTGGGGCGTTGGTACCGCAGTTGCAGTGGTAATTGTTGGCCTAATCGCATTCCTTGGAATCTTCGGCAACTTGAACCTCAACATCAACCCGGGCAACAGCGGCATCGCAGTTACCGACGTGGTGGGCAAAACTTACAGCGACGGCTACAACGCGCTCACTCAGCAAAACCTATTGGTGCTAAAGGTTTACGAACCGAGCGAAACCATTCCGCTTGATCAAATCATCAGCACCGATCCTGCTGCTGGAACTAAGGTTCCAGAAAACACCAGCATCACCGTAAAAGTTTCTTCTGGTGCAGCTTCGGTTTCGATGCCAGAGCTTAAGGGCATGACAGAAGAGCAAGCCAAGGCTGCGCTAACTGCAGCAAAACTAACTCTCGGCACAATCACCCAGGAAAACTCAGCCACGGTTGTTGCAGGTCAAGTAACTGCAACTGACCCACTTGTTGGTTCGTCAGTAATTCCTGGCACAGTGGTGAATCTTGTAATTTCAAATGGAAAAGTTATGGTGCCGGATGTACGAAACCTGTCAGTCAATGACGCGCGCAATGCATTGACTGCTCCGTCAGTTGGATTGAACCCGACGGTTACTTCAAAGACAACCTGTTCTGGAACTTTGGGAACCACAGTTATTGATCAATCGATTCCTGCCGGGCTAGCAAACCAAAAATCTGCAATTACGCTTTACGTTGGTTGTAACTAGAACTTAACCATCGGGCTAAGGCCCTTTGCGGTTTCTGCTGCGCCTTTTAGACCAATGCTTTCTAGCCAGTTGCCAAGCATCTGGTAGCCACCTTCGGTAAGAACACTCTCCGGGTGAAACTGCACTCCGTAAATCGGTTTGCTCTTGTGCTGCAAGGCCATGATGATTCCTCCGGCAGTGCGTGCAGTAACTTGTAATTCGTCTGGGACCGTGCCATCCACTACTGCTAGCGAGTGGTAGCGCGTAGCGGTGAATGGCTGCGGAACGTTTTTGAAAATCATTGAGTCATCGTGGTTCACCAACGAGGTCTTGCCGTGCATTAGCTCTTCAGCCGAAGTTACGGTTGCACCCATTGCCTCGGCAATCGCCTGATGTCCGAGACAAACCCCGAAAACCGGCTGGCCAGTGACGAGGGCCTGCTTCACAGTCGCGATGCTCAATCCGGCATCGAACGGAGTTCCCGGGCCCGGACTGATTAGCACCGCGTCGTACTTTGCGAGTAATTCAGGAAGTTCTGCCTCGGAGACCACATCATTGCGCAGCACCTCAGTCTGCGCCCCGAGCTGCTGTAAGTAGCCGTTTAGGGTGTAGACAAAGCTGTCGTAGTTGTCGAGCACCAGAATCTTTGTCATAAGTCTTAAGCCTAACTTGTAGAATTGTGGCTATGTCAGAGCTAAACACCCAGCCAGAGAAAACCAAGAAGCCAAAGGCGCCTAAGCCAGTCAAGGCTCAGAAGTCTGCTGAAGATGCACCAAACCCGGTTTGGTTCAAGCCAGTGATGTTTGGTTTCATGCTTCTAGGCCTCGCTTGGATCATCACCTACTACGTGACCGAAGCTCAGTACCCGCTAGGCGCAGCCACCGCTCCGCTAAACCTTTCAAACTGGAACATCCTGATCGGTTTCGGAATCGCAATGGTCGGCTTCATGATGTCGACCCGCTGGAAGTAATTACAAAAGTCCGTAGACGCCGGCTTGATAAAAACTCAAGCCAACCAGCACCGCAATCAAAATCGCTAGCCCTGTAATTTGCATACCCTTTTGTTCTGCCTTACGAGTGGCAGCGTAGATTCCTGCAACTGCGCCACCGACAATAAGGCCGCCAATGTGCGCCTGCCAGGAAATGCCCTGGTTTAAGAAACTGAACACCAGGTTGATGGCAATCAGACCCATGAGTTGACCAGACTGCTGACCAATTGCGCGAAGCAAAATGAAGTAAGCACCCATCATTCCAAAGATCGCGCCAGATGCTCCGACCACCGTGCTAGCTGGATCCCCGAATAGCAAAACCGCTACCGATCCACCGAACGCAGAAATTAGGTAGAGCGCAAAGAACCTTGCCTTGCCAAGCATCGGTTCGAGTACCTGACCAAAAATGTAAAGCGTATACATGTTGAACAAAAGATGCAGCGGGCTAGACCAGTCGTGCAAAAAAGCAGCCGTGATCATTTGCCATGGAGCCACGGCCGTAAACACCGGTTTGTAGGCAAGATATGAAATTACATAATCGCCGACCGGAGAAATTTCCAACAGCCAGAAAATTACGTTGATGACAATTAGCGCGAGCGTTAGTCGTGGCGCAGAAAATCTATTGGCCCTGACGCGCTGGCGATTCACCTGTTGCGGTGTGCCGCCAGCGTCATCTGGACATAGGAACCCTACCGAAGCTTCTACCTGGCATTCAGGACAGATGAAGCGCTCGCATCGTTGACAACGAACGTATGCTTCGCGATCC
>JBEGPH010000064.1:0-5623 GCA_041181555.1 Actinomycetota bacterium
ATCGACACCCCTGGTCACGCCGATTTCGGTGGTGAAGTGGAGCGCGGGCTTTCGATGGTTGATGGCGTTGTGCTTCTAGTTGATGCATCTGAAGGACCACTTCCTCAGACTCGTTTCGTGTTGCGTAAGGCGCTTGAGGCAAAGCTTCCGGTTGTGTTGTTGGTCAACAAGACTGACCGCCCTGATGCACGTATTGACGAAGTTGTTGAAGAAACTCACGACCTACTTCTTGGACTTGCTTCTGACATTCACGAAGATGTGCCAGACCTAGACGTCGACTCAATTCTTGATCTTCCAGTAATTTACGCATCTGGACGTGCAGGTGCAGCCTCACTAAACAAGCCTGCAGACGGCACGCTTCCGGACAACGATGACCTTGAGCCATTGTTCGAGGCAATTATGAAATTTATCCCTGCACCAAAGTATGACGACGAACACCCACTCCAGGCGCACGTTACCAACTTGGATGCATCCCCGTTCCTTGGTCGTCTTGCATTGCTTCGTATTTACAACGGAACTTTGAAAAAGGGTCAGCAGGTTGCTTGGGTTCGCCACGATGGAACCACCCAGACTGTAAAGATCACCGAACTTCTTAAGACCAAAGCTCTTGAGCGTTTCCCAACCGAAGAAGCGCGTCCTGGTGACATCGTTGCGGTTGCCGGCATCGAAGACATCACCATCGGTGAGACTTTGGCTGATCCGAACGACGTTCGCGCACTGCCACTAATTCACGTGGACGACCCTGCGATCTCGATGACCATCGGAATCAACACCTCACCTATGGCCGGCCGCGTTAAGGGCGCAAAGGTAACCGCACGTTTGGTAAAGGATCGCCTAGACCGCGAACTTATCGGTAACGTGTCGATCAAGGTGCTTCCGACTGAGCGTCCAGATGCATGGGAAGTTCAGGGACGTGGAGAACTTGCTCTTGCCATCTTGGTTGAGCAGATGCGCCGCGAAGGCTACGAACTAACCGTGGGTAAGCCACAGGTGGTTACCAAGAAGGTAGACGGCAAGGTGCACGAGCCAGTCGAAGACTTGACCATCGACGTGCCAGAAGAATTTCTCGGCGCCATCACTCAGCTAATGGCTTCTCGCAAGGGACGCATGAAGAACATGATCAACCACTCAACCGGTTGGGTACGCATGGAGTTCCTAGTGCCGAGCCGCGGTTTGATTGGTTTCCGCACCGAATTCCTCACCACCACCAAGGGCACCGGTATCGCGAACGCGATCTCGGCAGGTTACGAGCCTTGGGCTGGTGAGATTGTTACCCGTCAAAACGGTTCGATGGTTGCCGACCGCGCTGGTGTTGCAACTCCGTTTGCAATGATCGCACTGCAGGAGCGTGGCTCATTCTTCGTTCAGCCAACCGAAGAGGTGTACGGCGGAATGGTTGTTGGCGAAAACTCTCGCGCAGACGACATGGAAGTAAACATCACTAAGGAAAAGAAGCTCACCAACATGCGTGCGGCATCATCCGATGAATTCCAGTCGCTAACTCCACCAAAGAAGCTTTCGCTTGAAGAGTGTCTTGAGTTCGCCCGTGAAGACGAGTGTGTTGAGGTTACTCCTGAAGCAACTCGTATTCGCAAGGTCGAGCTAGACCCGAACGTGCGTGCACGTTTGGCATCTGCACGCAAGCGCGCTAGCGAGTAATTACTTTTTTCTAGTGCCGCGGTAGTAAAGCACTGCGGTTGGAATCAGGTAAACGAACCACACCAAGGTTTCTAGGTGTGACGGTGTTGATCTAAAGCTGATTGTTCCGCGAAGCAAAGTGTCTAGCGCTCCGCCTTTTTCGATTACGTTCGAAACGTCGTAGGTGAGTTGTGTCATGAACGGCAAAAGTCCAATTTCCTGAAGCTCATGCACGCCGTATGCCAAAATTCCAGCTGCCACGATTACCAGGTAGGCGCCGGTGTAGGCAAAGAACTTAGAAAGATTTAGTTTGATTGCACCGCGGTAAATCAAATAGCCAATTACCGCTGCAGTGATTAGTCCTAGTCCGGCACCTAGCAGTGGAAGAGTGTCGGCTCCTGTTGCACGTGATGAACTCCAAAGAAACACAGAAGTTTCGATGCCCTCGCGAATCACCGCAAGAAACGCAACGCCGGCGATTGCCCAAGCCGACTTTCCGGCTTGATCAACCTGGCTACGAAGCTCGCCGCTAAGCGCACGCGACTGCTTAGCCATCCAGAAAATCATCCAGGTAACGAAGATAACGGCAAGAATGCTGGTGACCCCAGCGATTAGTTCGTTGGTGCCCTCCGGCACGTTTTCGACAACCACAGCAAGCAATACACCTATCCCGGCAGATATCGCCACAGCAGACGCCACACCAAGCCAAAGCTTTGAGAAGTCGGATTTGCGATTTAGCTTGACTAGATATGCGGCCAGGATTCCGATGATTAGCGCGGCTTCGAGGCCTTCGCGGAATCCGATGACGAAGTTAGCTAGCAATTACTTGCCTTTCTGCTCGGTATCAGCCGAGTTTCGAGTACTTAGGTGAGCCTAAGTTAGGCAAACCTAAGTTGTCAAGCCTGCTGAGCCAAGCGGAGTGCGGCTGCCTCGCTTAAAGTAGACACATGGCAAAGCCGTCCCTCTCATCACGCAGAACACTCGTGGTTCATGCGCATCCCGACGACGAGAGCCTGTTCACCGGCCACGTGATTGCCGATCGACTTCAGGCCGGGGGCGAGGTTTACGTGCTCACCCTCACTCGTGGTGAACGCGGAAAAATGAAGCTTGAAGAACTCAAGGGGCTCGAAGGCCAGTTGGCTTCGATGGGGGCTTTCCGCAGTGGCGAATTAAGAGTTGCTCTAGATGCTTTCAAGCAAGCCGGTGAAAAACTTCAACACTCATTTGCCGGCACTCGCAAATTTCTGGACAGCGGAATGCGCATTAACGCGATGGGCAAGCCAACAAAAAAGCATCGTCTAGATGAAATGTCACTGGCGGCTGCAGGAACCGCGGTTATCGCTGAGGATATCCTCAATGTCATCAAGGAATTTAAGCCAGACGCAGTAATTACTTACAACTCAAAGGGCGGATTCGGTCACCCAGATCACAAGATGGCTCACCAAGCTACAGCAATGGCGATTCGTCAGTATCGCCGCGCACGCAAGGGCAAAGGCCCGCAGTTTTGGGTGATTGCAGAACCTGGCGAACGATTCGATGTTCAGGTTGGTTCAGCAAAAACCGCACCTATCAAAAAGGCCGCACTCGAGGCACACGCGAGTCAGGTTTCTATTTCAGCCGAAACTTACTCGGTAGTTAGCGGCAAAGAAATTCGATACGACGCACCGGAAAAATTGCGTATGGCTAACCCGAGCCCATTGGTTTTATTGCGTCCACTGCTGACCATTTTCTGGGCAACTCCGCTTGGAATTTTGCTTGGGCTGGCAGGCACTCTGCTGCATTCGATCAAGACAACCGATAAGTCGGCTTTCCCGATTGGCTTAGTGGTTGCACTCACCATGGTTTTTGCGCTCACTCTTGCTCTGCGTCTGATGCGAAACTCTCGCGGAGCGTTGTACCTCACGTCTCTGGTTTTTATTGCCACTGTGTTCTGGCTAGCTCAGCAGCAACCGGGCGGGGAAGTGCTGATTTTGGGTAATCAGCTTGGCGATACTTGGGCCTACGGCTCGATCATTATTTGCGCGGTAATCATGTTGTTCCCGCGACTTCATCCGGGTTCTTGGCGCAGAAGCGCAGCCGGTCACCGTTAAACTTGTGGCAGAAAGAGAGAAATCGTGACTTACGTAATTGCGCTTCCTTGCGTTGATGTAAAAGACAAGGCCTGTATCGAAGAGTGCCCTGTCGACTGCATTTACGAGGGCGACCGCATGCTTTACATCCACCCAGACGAGTGCGTCGACTGTGGAGCCTGTGAGCCGGTTTGCCCAGTAGAGGCTATTTACTACGAGGACGACCTTCCTTCGCAGTGGGCCGATTACTACAAGGCCAATGTCGAATTTTTCAATACAGTTGGTTCGCCTGGCGGAGCCGCCAAGGTTGGCGTAATCAACGACGACCACGAGCTAATCAAGGCTCTACCTCCACAGGCTGAATAATTTTGTTCGATCGACTGCCCGAATATCCTTGGGAGCAACTCAAGCCTTACTCGGCAAAGGCTGCCCTTCATGAACGCGGCGCGGTAGATCTTTCTGTTGGTTCACCGGTTGACCCTACACCTTCGATTATTCAAGAAGCACTCAACGCGTCTTCTAATGCACCTGGCTACCCTTCGACCGGCGGTTCGCTGGAATTTAAAAAAGCGGTAGTCGAATGGTTTGAACGTCGCCGTGGAGTACCGGGTCTCACTCCTGAACAAGTCATGCCGACCATTGGTTCGAAAGAATTGATTTCTTTCCTTCCACTATTGATGGGTCTCGGCCCAGGTGATGTTGTCGTTCAGCCGAAGGTTGCTTACACCGCTTATGTAGTTGGAGCGGCACTATGTGGCGCAGAAATAGTTTCCGAAGATGATCCGCAAAAGTGGCCGGCAAACACCAAGTTGGTATGGATTAACTCACCGGGCAACCCTGACGGCCGAGTTTTCGATGTGGACGAACTCAAGGCTGCAGTGGATCGTGCGCGTGAACTTGGAGCATTGTTGGCTAGTGATGAGTGCTACGCCGAGCTTGGCTGGGATGAATGGTCAGACAAGCTGATTCCATCTGCGTTGGATCCACGAGTCTGTGGTGGTTCGCACGAAGGAATTTTGGTTTGCTATTCACTCAGTAAGCAGTCAAACCTTGCCGGCTATCGCGCCGCATTTGCGGTGGGTGAGGCAAGCCTGATTAAGGGGCTAGTAAACCTCCGCATGCACTCAGGGTTGAACACCCCGGCACCAATGCAAAAAGTCATGACCGTTGCCCTTGGAGACTACGAACACGTTGCCGTAGAAAAAGAGCTATATCGCGAGCGTCGCGAAATTCTGCTTGCCGCCGTGCGCGGCTATGGCTTTGAGTTGAGCGATAGCCAGGCCGGGCTCTACCTGTGGGCCACCTTGGGTGAAGACTGCTGGAAGACCGTAGATCGCATGGCCGAGCTTGGCATTGTGGTGGTGCCGGGTACTTTCTATGGCGAGCACAGCACTCAACACGTGCGTTTTTCCCTAACTGCTACCGATGAGAAAATCGAAGAGGCTGCAAACCGCCTTCGTAATGCGGTTAGGCTTTAGTAACAGCAGAGAAGCAGTAGGAGCACTGATTTTGACCGAGCAACACTCGAACGAAGCCATCATTACCGTTGGCGATCAGACCACTTCACTCCCAATCATCAAGGCTACCGATGGTCACTCTGCACTAGACATCTCGAAGCTTGCCGCTTCAACTGGCCTAAACACTTTTGACCTTGGTTTTGTAAACACCGCAGTTACTCGTTCGGCTATTACATTCATTGATGGCGAAAAGGGAATTCTTCGTTATCGCGGTTATCCAATCGAAGAACTGGCTGGCCACAAGAGCTTCCTAGAGAATGCCTACCTGTTGATTTACGGTGAGCTTCCAAACGCCACCGAATTTGGAAACTTTGAAGACAGAATTCGACGCCACACTCTTGTACACGAAGACCTCAAGAACCTATTCCACGCAATGCCACAAAATGCGCACCCGATGTC
>JBEGPH010000065.1:0-5600 GCA_041181555.1 Actinomycetota bacterium
CAGGCCTTGTCGATCGTAATTAATGACCTGCTGAGCACGTAAGAAGGTGCTAACACCAAGCCCCGCGTTGAAACGAGCTGTTGAGCCTGTAGGCAGAACGTGGTTTGACCCGGCCATATAGTCGCCCAGACTCACCGGAGAGTAATCGCCCAAAAAGATTGCACCCGCGTGCTTAATGTCTTCTAGTACCGCAACATTGTTTGCGGTCATAATTTCTAGGTGCTCGGTGGCATAGGCGTTTGCCACCGAAATAGCTTGCTCGAGATCAGCCACCAGCACTAGGGCGGATTGCTGCCCCGACAGTGCGGTCAAAACCCTTTCACTGTGGTGAGTATCAGGCACTAATTCAGCTAAAGCCGTTTGAACCGAATCAATCAGCTTTGCGGAATTGGTCACCAATATCGACGCCGCTGCATCATCGTGCTCAGCCTGGCTAATCAAGTCATAGGCAATTAGTCGGGCATCTGCTGTCTCATCGGCAATAACGAGGATTTCGGTGGTGCCCGCTTCGGAATCTATGCCTACTACACCACGCAAAATTCTCTTGGCCGCAGCAACAAAAATATTGCCAGGGCCAGTAACTAAGTCAACAGCTTGAAAATTAATTTGTGGCAGACCGTAAGCAAACGCTGCTATTGCAGCAGGGCCACCGATGTTTAATACTGTGCTGATACCAAGTAGACCGGCGGTTGCCAGAACTGTTGGATGCGGGCGGCCACCGAAGTCATTTTGGCCTGGCGTTGCGACAACTAATCGATTCACACCGGCAACCTGCGCAGGTACGACGTTCATAATCACACTAGATGGATAAACCGCTCTGCCACCTGGAACATATAGTCCTACCGATTCGATTGGCTGCCAACGTTGGCGCACCTCGGCGCCATTGCCAAGCGAAACCGAAACGTCAGAAGGCATGGTTGCTAGTGAAACTTTTCGAACCCTTTGGATGCTTTCTTCAATTGCCGATCGCAGAGTTGGATCTAGGGCATCGACAGCATCGTCGATTTCTTTTTGAGATACCAGTAAGGGTTCGGGATTAAATCCGTCGAAGCGCTGGGCTGCCTCTATAACCGGACCAACCCCTTGAGTTTTGACACTCGCAAGGAGTTGGCTAATTTGATTGGCGGCCTCAGTAATGTCAAGGCTGGCACGTGGCAATAGGTCGCGAATTTGGGCGGCTGAAAGTTGCTGACCACGAAGATCTAAAGTTCGAATCTCTTTACCCAAAGCAACCTCTCAACTAGTCAATTCTAGATTGAAGATCTCAGGATTCCGGAAGCGGGTAGCCTTGGAGTGTAAGTAAGGATTTAAGTGAACTTTCAAATCGAATCAAACCCAACTGAAGCACTTCGCGCAGTCTTTCGTCGACACGCATCCGGCGTATCTGTCATCACCATGAATGATTCGGACGGAAACCCAGTTGGATTCACTGCTACTTCTATGACTTCACTAGGCGCAAATCCGCCTTTGGCCAGCTTCAACGTAGCCAGCGGCGCCAGCTCCTGGCGTGCCATGAAGACTGCAGAGTATGTCGCCATCCACACGCTCGGTTTGAATAACATCCAACTCGCAAAGAAAATGGCTGCCGCACATGAACTGCGATTTGCTGATCAAGATTGGATTCGCGGCTCGCACGAACTTCCCATTTTCCAGGATGCCAGTGCTGTGCTAATTGCCAAGGTGCGAGAAATTCACGCGGTCGAATCAAACGCTGTCGTTATCGTCGAAATTCAAGAAGGTTTGATCGGGAACGAGACCGAGGCCCTCATCTACCACCAGCGTGCCTACAAAGCCACCGGAATTACCCTCGAATAAAGCATCGCCACCGATAAACACCTTGGTGCCAAAAATAGATTTGAGCTCAGAAATAAGTGACACATTAAATTTAACTGTCGGCTGCAATTTATAACGCGTAACGGTGCGTTGCGGTGAGTACATGTTTATAAACACTTCGCTCTCCCCCGGATAAGCCTTGAGTGTGCGATCAAGTTCTTCTAGGTTGGTGCGAGTAGCTTGATTATCGCGAACGTTTAAAACAACAGCCTCGTTCGAGCCATCAGCCGATGCCTCAATAACTTCAATTCGTTGTGCATTCAAGTTCTTGGCATCGTCACGCTGCGATACTCTTCCTCGCACCATCACGAACTGATCGTTGCCCAAGACCTTGCCGAACTCGCCGTAAGTCTTACCCATGAGCATCACGGTCAGTTCGCTGTCGAGATCCTCAACCGTAACGATGGCGTATGGATTTCCGCTGTTGCGAGCAACTTTATGCTCAACAGAAGTTACCAAGCCGGCAATGGTCAAAACTTGACCATCTTGGATTCGCTCATTCTCCTGCAGGTCAGCCAGTGAGATTTCACTAAATCTTGCAATTTGTGATTCACGCCCTGCCAGTGGATGGTCGCTAACGTATAGCCCAAGCATTTCGCGCTCAAACGCTAGCTTTTCGCGCTTAGCCCATTCGGGTCGATCCGGAATTTGGATTCCGGTTGCTTCAGCGTCTTCAAAGAATCCAGCGAATAGGTCTACCTGCCCCTGGGCTTCTTTTCGTTTTGTTGCCACCTGAGACTCAACTGCCATCTCGTGAATCTCGTGAAGCGAGCGTCTTGTGTGATTCAAGCTGTCAAATGCACCAGCTTTGATTAGCGATTCAACGGTTTTTCGGTTGCAGACAACCTGTGGCACTTTGCTCAAGAAATCGTTGAAATTCTTGAATGCGCCTTTTTGATTGCGCGTAGCAACAATTGCGTCAACCACATTGTGGCCAACATTTCTAATTGCACCCAAACCAAATCGTATGTCGTTACCAATAGCGGTAAAGGCGCCGAAAGATTCGTTAACATCTGGTGCAAGAACCTGGATTCCCATCTTGCGGCACTCGGAAAGATAAATTCCGAGCTTATCTTTTGAATCCCCGACACTAGTAAGCAGCGCAGCCATGTACTCTGCCGGGTAATTTGCCTTGAGATATGCCGTCCAGTATGAAACAACACCGTAGGCAGCGCTGTGTGCTCGGTTGAATGCGTAGTCTGCGAATGGCAGCAAGGTGTCCCAGAGTGCCTTTACCGCAGCCGGTGAGTAACCGTTTGCCTGCATGCCCTGCTCAAACTCGTCATACATTTTGTCGAGTTCTTCTTTTTTCTTTTTACCCATCGCGCGGCGCAGGTTGTCTGCTTTACCAAGACTGAACCCGGCTGCCTTCTGAGCGGCAGACATAACCTGCTCTTGGTAAACGATCAGTCCGAATGTTGGATCGAGAATTTCCGAAAGCGGCCCCTCGAGCTCAGGATGCACAGAATCGATGTCTTGCAGACCGTTTTTACGAAGCGCGTAGTTGGTGTGGGAGTTCATACCCATCGGGCCAGGTCGATATAACGCAATCGCCGCAGAGATGTGCTCAAATTTCGTAGGCTTCATTAGCCTCAGCAGGGAACGCATTGCTCCACCATCAAGCTGAAAGACTCCCTGGGTATCCCCTCGTGAGAGTAAATCAAAGGTCTTCTGGTCTGAGTTGAGATCTAACTCCTCTAACACCACAGTCTCGCCGCGATTCGATTTGATGTTTGCAAGGGCATCTTCGAGTACGGTCAAGTTTCGTAGGCCCAAGAAGTCCATCTTGAGTAAACCGAGAGCCTCGCTAGTTGGTTGGTCAAACTGCGTGATGATTGCGCCATCGTCTTCTCGCTTCATCATCGGCATGACATCAATCAATGGTTTTGCCGACATGATCACGCCGGCGGCGTGAACCGACCAGCCTCGCTTCAGACCCTCAAGACCTCTTGCCAGCTCAAAAACTTTCGCAGAGTCTTCGTCGCTCTCAATAATTTCGCGGAATTCAGCGCTCTCTTTGTAGCGCTCATTCTTTTCGCCGTTTATTTCCTTCTCGACAACCTGAGTAAGCGTCACATCGCGCCCCATAATCATCTTCGGCATTGCCTTGGTGAGTTTCTCTCCTACCGAATAAGGCATGGCAAGTACGCGAGCGGCGTCCTTGAGTGCTTGCTTTGCCTTGATAGTGCTGAAGGTGACGATTTGAGCCACACGATCGGCTCCATATTTTTCAGTCACATATTTAATAACTTCGCCGCGGCCACGATCATCAAAATCGATGTCGATATCCGGCATGCTCACACGATCGGGATTAAGGAAACGCTCAAAGATCAATCCGTGTTCAATCGGATCGAGGTCGGTAATCCGTAGTGCCCAAGCAACAATCGATCCCGCTGCCGAGCCTCGGCCCGGACCTACTCGAACGCCGTTGTCCCTTGCCCACGCAATGAAATCCGCTACCACCAAAAAGTAGCCCGGGAAATTCATGTTGGTGATTACTTCGATCTCGTAATTTGCCTGATCAAGATGAGTTTTAGGCACTTTTCCGTTGAAGCGGCGCTCTAATCCAGCGTGCACCTCTTTGGCAAACCACGATGCTTCGGTTTCCCCCTTTGGCACGGGGAACTTTGGCATGAGTTCTTGTTTTTCAAAAGAGGTATTGCTTCGTTCAGCCACAAGCAATGTGTTGTCACACGCTTCTGGAAATTCTGCGAATAGCGCGCGCATTTGCGCGGCGGACTTAACATAGAACTCCTGCGAGCTGAGGCTAAACCGCTTTGCCTGTAGCAGGTTTGACCCGGTCTGAACGCAGAGCAAGGCATCGTGCGGTTCGGAGTCGGTTTGGTGCGTGTAGTGAAGGTCATTGCTTGCCAAAAGCGGAATGTTGAGTTCCTTGGCTAGACGAAGTAAATCTTTAGTGGCACGACGTTCGATTTCGATGCCGTGATCCATGATCTCAATGAAGTAATTATCCCGGCCGAAGATTTCCTGCATCTGAGCTGCGGCCTTTTTGGCTGCGTCGTATTGTCCAAGTCGAAGTCTGGTTTGAATTTCACCAGATGCACAGCCACTAGTTGCAATCAGGCCTTTGCCGTACTGCTGCATCAGAGCAAGGTCGATGCGTGGCTTGTAGTAAATGCCATCCATCCAAGACGCCGAAGACATCTTGAATAAGTTGTGCATTCCCTCAGTTGTCTCACTGAGGAGGGTCATGTGGGTGTAAGCGCCATTGCCTGAGATGTCGTCTTCTCCGCCGTCTCCCCATTTAACTGGCGTGCGATCCGTGCGAGAACCACCGGGTGCCACATATGCCTCAAGTCCGATGATCGGCTTGATGCCAGCTGA
This sequence comes from Actinomycetota bacterium, assembly GCA_041181555.1. Lineage (GTDB taxonomy): Bacteria > Actinomycetota > Actinomycetes > Actinomycetales > Microbacteriaceae > Rhodoluna. The sequence goes on from JBEGPH010000065.1 coordinate 5,179, forward strand.
TGTAGCGGCCTGATAAAACTCGTAGGCACCATGCATGTTTCCGTGATCCGTCATGGCGACAGCCGGCATCTCCTGCTTGGCGACCTCTTTAATGAGTTCTTTTATTTTTGCCGCGCCGTCCAACATCGAGTAGTCAGTATGCACGTGCAAGTGCACAAAGGAGTCTTGATTAGCCATTTCACTCCCCTACTTCATGTGCAATTACGTTTTGATTTGGCGGCGCGAACCAGACTAAACCCTTAAACGGCCTTGAGTTGCTCTAACACGGCATTTAGGTCATCTGGATAACTGCTCTCAAACTCAACCGGTTTGTCGGTCATCGGATGAATAAAACTCAACTTCATGGCGTGCAGCCACTGTCTTGTGATGCCGAGTTTCGCCGCCAGCTTTGGATCTGCCCCGTACATCGTGTCTCCAACCAG
>JBEGPH010000066.1:0-5593 GCA_041181555.1 Actinomycetota bacterium
GAAGAAGTTGTCTACGCGCAATTCCGCGGCCCGCACTACGAAACACCGGCTGAGGTAAAGATGGTTGGCGTGGTTGGTGGTCACATGGTTGGCATGTCTACGGCACTTGAGGCTATCGCCGCTCGCGAAGTTGGTCTCGAAGTAATTGCGCTTTCTATGCAAACCAATCCGGCGGCCGGTGTTGTGTCGGGTGGAGTGTCACACGAACACGTTTTGGCCGCTGGAAAAGTTGGCGAGCAAAGAAACAGCGAATTACTTGCCGAACTTTGCGAAGCCCTCAGCAATCAACTCGATTAGTTCGTCTCGGGCATCCGAAGTTTGAAATGTGGCCTCAGCCGCGTTGTATTGAAACTGCTCTAGATCGCCAAGTTCGTATTCGAATTCATCGGCAAGAATCTTCAATTCGCGAGTGAGCGTGGTGCCCGACATCAATCGGTTGTCGGCATTTACCGTAACTCGGAAGCCAAGACTGTAAAGAACATCAAATGGATGATCGGCAAGCTCATTGGTTTCGAAAAGTTCGTAGACCACACCGGTCTGTAAATTTGACGATGGGCAGAGCTCAAGTGCGATGCCGCGATCGTGAATCCACTCGGCCACTGGCCCAAGGGTCACTACGTCGGTCTCGCCATCGGCGCGCACAAAGAGAATGTCTTCAACCAGTCGAGCGCCGTGGCCAATCCGCAAGGCACGGCCAGAGACAATTGCGTCTTTGATGCTGTCGATGCCATCGGCCTCGCCGGCGTGAACCGTAACCGGGAACATCTCACTGGCCAGGTACTCAAAGGCCAGCTTGTGCTTGCTCGGCGGAAAGCCCTTTTCGGCGCCGGCGATGTCGAAGCCAACCACTCCATTTAGTCGATGACGCACAGCCAACTCGGCAATCTCGAGCGAGCGGTCGTTGTGGCGCATTGCACAAATAATCTGCCCGGTCCGAATCGAGCCGCCTCCGGATTCCACCTCTTCAATACCGGAGTCCAAACCGTCCTGAACCGCGTCTACTACCTCGTCGAGAGTCAGCCCATTTTGCAGGTGCTGTTCTGGAGCCCAGCGAACCTCGGCGTAGATAACGCCATCGTCGGCAAGATCGAGCACGTACTCGTGAGCCACTCGGGTGAGTGCCTCGCGGGTTTGCATGACGGCCGTGGTGACGTCGAAAGTCTTGAGGTAATCGGTGAGTGATCCGCTGTTCGCCGATTCCTCAAACCAGCGACGCAATCCGGCGGCTTCATTTACTGGCAAGGTGTAACCGATTTTGCTTGCGAGGTCGATTATGGTCTGCGGACGAAGAGCGCCATCGAGGTGATCGTGCAAAGAAATCTTTGGAAGCTTTTTGATATTCATTTCTAGTAGGCCCTAACTTTGCCATCAACAAAATCTTTAATAATTTGGCTCTGACTATTTGCGAATGAAGCCGGCCAATTTAGGTCATGTGATTCGGAAAGACCAACGCCTTGATTGCTGAGGTCATAAATTGTTGAAGTGTTGCTCTGCGTTACCGCTGCGACAACCTTGCCGATTACATCATTGCGAATTACTGAGGTCAGAATATTCGGTTTGATTGCCTTATTGCGTGAGTCGGTGAACCAGTCTCTGCCGTAGCCAATAATTTTTCCCTGGTAGCTACCAACCTCAACACCAAATGCTTCGCTACTACCAGCCAGCACAAAAGTTACATCCTTATTGGTTTCGCTAAAGCTGGTTAACTTCGCAACTTTTACCTGTGCGCGTTTTTCAGAATTAAAACGTTCAACTCCCGCGGCAAATGCCTTGACCGATTTACGACTTACCGAATCGCCGATCAGGTTAAGCACAGAAACTTGTCCGGAATCTGCAGATGACAAAGCGGCCAAGTAACCGGCAGAGTAGGCAGCCTGATCGACTTTGAAACTGAGAGCAACAAAGTTTGGAGCCGTATCCGAGAGTTCGGTGGTGTCGCTCACTGAGACAAATCGAATTGTGTCGTTTGCCTTGGCCGCAGTTAGCGTTGGTTCAACGAGCGAGCCACCCGCGGTGATGATCGCGTTGCACTTTGCGGCAACCAGCTTTTGAATTCCAGATTCGGCGGTGACTTTTGCACCCACCTCGAGGGCGGAAACCCGCGCTCCGGTTTGCACCTTTAGCTGCTGCAAAGCCGCGTAAACACTGCGATTCAGCCCGTCATCGTTGAACCCGGCCGAGTCGCTGATGGCGCAGTACTTGAGGCTTACCGGGGTGATGCTCGGGGCTGGGGTTTGCGCGGCGCAGCCGGTGAGGGCTAACACCAAAGCTAGAGCTGCAAATCTACGCATGACTACAAGAGGTCGCTGTGACCGGTGGCTTTCAATGCGTCTACCAACGACTTAACACGCTGGGCATGTTCTTTTGTGGTTACCAAAAGTGCATCCGGGGTGTCTACCACGATGACATCTTCGATGCCGATTAGCGCAACTAGTCGATCGGTTTCACTAACCAAAATTCCTGATGATGAATCTGCCAAAACTTTTGCGTTACCGAGCACTGCAAGATTTCCGCGACGACCCTGCGACTGCAATTCTGCAATTGCTGCAAAGTCACCAACATCGTGCCAGGTGAAAGTTGCCGGAATAACCGCAACTAAACCCTCGAGAGCAGCTGGTTCGGCAACCGTGTAATCGATTGCGACTTTCTTTAGGGTTGGCCAAATTCGATCAAGCGTGGCGTCGCGCTGAGGAGTATCCCAGGCGTCTGCGATTTCCATAATCGATTTGTAAAGCGCCGGCTCTGTCTTGGCAACCTGCTCCAAAAGCAGCGCTGCTGGCGCGATAAACATTCCGGCATTCCAGAGGTAGTTGCCAGATTCCACGTAGCGACGAGCCTTGGCGATATTTGGCTTCTCGACAAACTTGAGAACGTGCTTTGCGTTGCCAGAAATCACTTCGCCGGTCTTGATGTAACCAAAGCCGACAGCCGGCTCGGTCGGCTCGATACCGATGGTGACGATCTTTCCGGTGGCAGCCACTTCGACGGCCTCGCGCACTGTCTTTTCGAATTCCTTTGATTCCACAATCACGTGGTCGGCAGCAAATGAGCCAACGATTACGTCGCTCTGGCGCTTGTGCAAGATGGCTGCCGCGAGCGCGATGGCTGCCGTGGAGTCTTTAGGTGACTTCTCGAGCACCAGGTTGCTGGCCACGAGGTCTTCAAGCTGCTCGTTTACCGCTTCTTCGTGCACTCGACCGGTGACCACCACAATGCGGTCGGCTGGGGTTAGCGGAAGTAGACGATCCCAGGTGTCCTGGAGCAGGGTCTGGCCCGAACCGGTGAGATCGTGCAAAAACTTTGGGGCCGAGGCACGGGATAGAGGCCAAAGGCGGCTACCAATTCCCCCGGCAGGAATGATGCTGTAGAAACGCTCGATTGGCTTGCTCATAACCTAAAAACCCTAGCCGAATAAAGGGTAAACAGACAGGGGGGACTATTTGCTCGCTTAGACTTGTTGAGGTTTGTGACGTAGCAACCGTAATAATTCCAGGAGGGCTTAAGTGCCATCAAAGCCAGCAGGCACCTTATATCGCGGCAAGGTCGGAATGTGGTCGTGGGTACTCCACCGCATCACCGGTTTGGCCATTTTCTTCTTCTTATTAGTGCACGTGCTCGACACCGCGCTAGTCCGATTCGACGCAGCTGCCTATGACGCAGTAATCGGCACCTACAAGACCCCAATCATCGGCTTGGCCGAGCTTGGACTCGTGGCCGCCATCGTGTTCCACGGACTAAATGGTGTGCGCGTCATTTTGATTGACTTCTGGCGCAAGGGTGCTAAGTACCAGAACGTGATGTTCTGGATTGTCATCGCACTTGCCGTAATTCTGGTTGGTGCGTTTGCACCGCGTCACCTTATTCACGTCTTCCACCTGGGTTAATCGAGAGGTATAGAGAGAACAATGTCTGTAGTTATCGAACAACCAAAATCTCCACGCAGCCGCAAGGGTGCAAAGTGGGAAAAGTGGGGCTGGATGTACATGCGCGTTTCTGGCGCACTACTTCTAGTACTTATCTTCTGGCACCTAATCAGCAACCTTGTAATGGGCGATGGCATTAGCGGAATCGACTTTGCATTCGTTGCGGGTAAATGGGCAAGCCCTTCTGCGAAAATCATCGACGGCGTAATGCTTTGGCTTGCTTTGATTCACGGCACCAACGGAATGCGCACCATCGTCAACGACTACACCGAGCGCGAAGCAATTCGTAAGACTCTGATTGTTGCGCTCTGGGCAGTGTGTGCTGCACTAATCATTCTTGGCACCTTGGTGGTAACCACCTTTGATCCATGCATCGACCCAGACGCGGTCAACTACCTGCCACAAATCTGTAAGTAATTCGGAACGGAATTAATTAAATTGAGTAACTCTCCAAAGGTTCACTACTACGAGTACGACGTAGTCATCGTGGGTGCCGGTGGTGCCGGTATGCGTGCCGCTATCGAAGCTGGTCCACACGCGAAGACTGCTGTGATCTCAAAGCTGTTCCCTACTCGCTCGCACACCGGAGCTGCTCAGGGTGGTATGGCTGCGGCCCTTGCCAACGTTGAGGAAGACAGCTGGGAGTGGCACACTTTTGACACCGTAAAGGGTGGCGACTACCTGGTCGACCAGGATGCAGCCGAGATTCTTGCCAAGGAATCGGTGCAGGCGGTTATCGACCTAGAGAACATGGGTCTTCCGTTCAACCGCACACCAGATGGCAAGATCGACCAGCGTCGTTTCGGTGGTCACACTCGTGATCACGGAAAGGCACCGGTTCGTCGTTCTTGCTACGCAGCCGACCGCACCGGTCACATGATTCTTCAGACCCTGTACCAGAACTGCGTAAAGCTCGGCATCGAGTTTTACAACGAGTTCTACGTACTCGACCTACTTATGACCAAGGTTGGCAAGGAAGAGCGACCATCGGGTGTGGTTGCCTACGAACTTGCAACCGGTGAGCTTCACGTTTTCCAGGGCAAGAGCATCATTTTTGCGACCGGTGGTTTCGGAAAAATCTTCAAGACCACTTCAAACGCACACACTCTTACCGGTGACGGCGTTGGAATTATTTGGCGCAAGGGTCTTCCGCTAGAAGACATGGAGTTCTACCAGTTCCACCCAACCGGCCTTGCCGGTCTCGGCATTCTGCTTTCAGAAGCTGCACGTGGTGAAGGTGGAATTCTTCGTAACTCAAGTGGTGAACGTTTCATGGAACGTTACGCACCGACCATTAAAGACCTCGCTCCTCGCGACATGGTTGCACGTGCGATGGCAAACGAAGTGCGCGAAGGACGCGGCGCTGGTCCAAACAAGGACTACGTACTTCTCGACCTCACTCACCTACCTCCTGAGGTTATCGATGCAAAGCTTCCGGACATCACCGAATTTGCTCGCACCTACCTTGGTGTAGAGCCTTACACCGAACCGGTGCCGGTATTCCCTACCGCTCACTACGCGATGGGTGGAATTCCAACCAACATCAAGGCCGAAGTACTAAGCGACAACAAGAAGGTTGTGCCTGGTCTTTACGCCGCCGGTGAATGTGCCTGTGTTTCGGTACACGGAGCAAACCGTCTTGGTACCAACTCGCTGCTAGACATCAACGT
>JBEGPH010000067.1:0-5463 GCA_041181555.1 Actinomycetota bacterium
CGAGCGATTGAGTAGTAAATGCCCGGCAGCAGACCCCCGGCCAGCGCTTTTCGGATGTGGTTGATCAAGACTTACCCCAGACGATTTCGACCACCCTCTTGGCGGCATTGCCATCTTCGAGTGAGTTGAACTTTTCCTGCCAGGCTCGATAACGCGGCTCGTAAAGCTTGCTGATCTGGTCGATTCGCCCGAGCGCCTGCAGTACTTCCGCGTCGCTATTGAGGATTGGGCCAGGTGCGAGTTCTTCGAAGTCAAAATAGAAACCACGCTCAGCCCGGTAACGCTCGAGGTCGGGAGCCAGAAACATGATCGGTTTGCCGGTCACCGTGTAGTCGAACATGACCGAAGAAAAGTCAGTAATCAACACATCGGCCGCGATGTAGAGCTCAGTCACATCTGGATAAAGAGTTACGTCAATCGCTCGTCCGGCAACCGAGTCATTGTGCACCGCGTGAGTGTTTGTGTGGCCACGGTAAATCATTTGGAAACCGTCGGGAAGTTCGATGTTTTCGTCCATGAAGTTGACCGACTGCCAGTTACCTGTGGCGCTTCGGTTGTAGTCTCGCCAAGTTGGTGCATACATAACCACAAAGGTGCTCGGGTCGCTGATGCCAATGCGTTCACGAATTTGCTGACGCTGCGAGCCAGTAATTTTGCTCAAGCGATCGTTGCGAGGATAACCTGTTTCGATGATGTTGCCCTTGTAACCAAATGAGCTCGGAAAAACTTCTGTGCAAAATGGCGATGGTGAAATTAGATAATCCCAGTACGTTGCCTCGCGATCCATGGTGTCGAGGTAACTCTTGGTGAGGTAGTTGTTTGGAATGTCGCGGCCGAGTCGCTTTAGTGGAGTGCCGTGCCATGTTTGCAAATAAATCTGACCGGGAACTTTTCTGAAGTACCAGGGAAAGTTAGTGTTGTTTACCAAATACTTTGAGGTGGCCAAAGCCTGAAGCCACTCGCGAGAACCGAATCGCACACCGCGAGATCCGGCAGGTGCCTGAGTGCGCTTTCCGGTGGTCCAAATAAGTTCTAAAGTCGGAAAACGCTCTTTAACTTCATTGAAGATATCCAGTGGGTTATCGCCGATTACCTTGCCCTGAAAAGATTCGAAAAGCACGGCATTGCGAAGTTTGGTGGTGCTCTGCGGGCGGTACTGCAGTTTTCGCATCCAATCGGAACGCCGTCTGCGCAAAGCACCAAGCACTCGCGTTGGTGAATAGGTCTTCAAAAGTCGTTTGATGCGATTCACTATTTCTTCACCCGACTTCTATCTACCGTGCCGCTTGCTCCCCTGAGGAAACCGATCACGAACCCCCAGCCCCAACTGAAGTGCATGGTTGCCAGAGCAACCACGAGCGAGATTCGCGACTTGAGGCTAAGCCCAGCTGCTGTTACCGCCACGAAGGCAACGCCGAGAAGGTAAAGCGCAATCGGCAAAATACCCTGCCAGTGCCCAAAAGCCACCAGGAATGCGCCCCAAATGCAGGCCGCCACCAGAATTGGCGGTACCCAGTAACGCCTCGACGCAGCCGACGGGTCTCGTCGACTTAAATCTCCGCGCCAAACGCCGGTTGAGTAAAACTGTCTGGCCAACTTGCCGAATCGACCGCGGGGCCAGTAGACCACGCGAAGCTCTGGAGAGAACCAGACCTTGCCACCGGTGGCTTTGATGCGCTGAGCCAAATCCCAGTCTTCGCCGCGGATGATGCCTTCGTCGTAGCCGCCAACGCGTTCGAGTGCCGACTTCTTGAATATTCCTAGGTATGCGCTTTCGGCTTCTCCGGCCTGGCCGCCAACGTGATAGCTAGCACCACCAATGCCCCAGCGCGATTTATAGGCAAAGGCCACCGCTTTTTGAAATGCACTGCGACCTTGGGCGTCCATGATTCCGCCAACTTCATCTGCATCTTGCTCGATCAGAATTCGAATTCCGTTTTCAAAGTAACCGGCGGCTGGTTCGCTGTGTGCATCGATGCGAATGATGTAATCGTGTTTTGCAATTTTGATGGCAGCATTCAAGCCAACGGTGGTTAGGCCGCGAGGATTGTCTAACAACTTCACCCGTTTGTCTTGCTTGGCCAACTTAGCCGCGATGGCATTGGTTTGATCATGTGAAGGTCCGAGAGCAAGGATGAGTTCCATTTGACTTGGATAGCTCTGAGACAAAATACTTTCTACCGATGCTTCGAGGTGCCCCTCTTCGTTTAGCACCGGCATCATGATGCTGATTGGCGGAAGTTTCTTAGTCAATCGTTGTTGAACCTGTGTGCTTGTTGTAGGCGGCAACTACCTTCTTTGGGTCGCCGTCCATTTTGAGTTCACCCTTTTCAATCCAAATCACGCGGGTGCAAGTATCAAGAATTGATTTCATTGAGTGGCTCACCAGAAAAACTGTTCCCGCGTTGTCGCGAAGTTCGCGCATGCGAGCTTCTGAGCGGTTGCGGAATTCCTGGTCGCCCACCGCAAGTGCCTCATCGATAATCAAAATGTCGTGATCACGCGAAGCCGCAATCGAAAAACGCAAACGGGCCGACATACCCGCCGAGTAAGTCTTCATCGGTAAATCGATGAATTCTTCTAGCCCGGCAAATTTGGTGATGGCATCTGCGTTGGCTGAAATCTCCTTGCGGCTGTAACCCATGGCCAGACCGCCAAGCAGGATGTTCTTTAGGCCTGAGATTGCCGGCAGCAGAACCGCACCAACTCCAAGCAACATCGGGCGGGCAGAGGCGTAGATCGATCCGCGCTCCACCGGGTTGAGCCCAGCGATTGCGGTCATAAGGCTGGATTTTCCAGAGCCATTGCTGCCAATAATTCCAATTGACTCGCCCTCGAAAACCGTGAAGCTGACGCCTTTTACCGCGTGTACCTCGCGAAGCCCGAGCTTGCGTGCGAACAATCCGCCTCCGGCAGAACCGCGGGTGGCACGACGACCACTCGCGAAAACTTTGTAGACGATATGAACGTCGTCAACTACAACTACCGGCTTCTGCTGCGGCTTAGATTTCGCGGCCATAGCGCTCCTCCGCTTTCCAGAAGAACCACAGGCCGACAATCAATGTGCCGAATGCCCAGGCGATTGCCGAAATCCAAAGCTCTGCGGTCATGCTGTAACCATCGACCACTGCTCCGCGAGCCAGTGAAATGTAAACGTAAACCGGATTCAACTTTGCAATCTGCAAGGCCAGCGGATAGCCACTTAGCACTTTTTCCATGCTGAAGAAAATTCCACTTACGTAAAAAACAATTCGAGTGATGAATGGAATCAGCTTGTTTAGATCAGCCACGTGCACAGTTAGTCGAGCCGAAATAGTTGCGAGACCGAAACCAAACATCACCATGAGTAAGACGATTGGAATAAGCGCAAACCAAGCCCAAGTGAGTGGCTGCTGGAACGCTAAGAGAGTAACCAGCAGAAGCCCTAATTGCGGTAGCAGAGAGAAAATTTGCTGAATCACAGCGTTAGCCGGAAGCAGGATGCGCGGAAAACTCAGAGAGCGCACCAGTCCGAGATTGCCAGTGACTGCGGTTGCACCCGAGGCAAAAGCTCCCTGCAGGAAGGAAAACAGAAAGACCCCGGTAAATAGGTAAGGGATGAAATTTTCTGGACGGGTGCTGCCGAGTAGAACACCAAAAATTAGTCCGTAGACACCCGCTTGGATGGTCGGCAGCAAAACAATCCACCAGCGTCCAAGACGGTTCTTCGCGTTGTTGGCCTGGTTTGTGTAAAGCGCCATGATGTAGGCAAAATCGCGGCGCTGCCAGGCGTGCTTTAGGTATTCAAAGAATGGCTCGCGGGCTCCGACCCGCTTGAGGCCGTGCTCTCTTGCATACTCAGCGAGCGACATGCTCAAAGTTTAGCCGAGGGCTATTTAGCCTTGGCGGTAAACGCCTGCTTGATCATGGAGTGAATTTCGTCCCAGTTTGGGTGAATCACGTTAACGTTTGGCGGCACAAGCTCAACTGACTTAATGCCCTGCGATTTGGCTTGGATAGCAAGGTCTACGTAAGTGGCCAGCATGCCAGACGGAATATCGGTCTTCACCAGCTTCTGGCCGGCTCCGGCAATCGACTGGAAGTGAGTCAAAACGTTAGCCGGATCCATCTGCTTCAAAACAGCAGCCTCAACTTCGTGCTGTCGGCGCATTCTGTCGTAGTCGGTGGTGCTGTGACGCGAACGCGCGTACCAGAGAGCGTGGTAACCATCCATGTGCTGTTGGCCAGCTTCGATCCAGCCCTTGACATCGGAAAGGTCTTCCTTCTGACCACCAATCGGCAAACGCTGCTGCACGTTGATATCGATTCCACCAAGTGAGTCAATAAGTTGGGTAAAGGCAGCCATGTCAACAAGAACGTATGACTGAATCTGAAGTCCGGTTACAAATTCAACAGCGTCACGTGTCGCTTCGATGCCCGGGTTTGACCCGCGACTCACCGCGTCCGGATAAAGCTTGCTGTGATTATCGGTTACATCTTTATAGATGGCGTTTATCAAACAGTTGACACCGCAGTTCCATCCATTTGGATAAACGGTGAGCATTGGAGAGCCTGCCGAGAAACTCACGTGCTGCAGGTTTCGCGGAATACCGATGTTGACCACGTGTCCGGTGCTTGCGTCAATGCTGATTACCGAAATGCTGTCTGGGCGCAGGCCGAAACGGTCTCGACCGGAGTCTCCACCCAAAAGCATGATGTTGTAGCGGCCATCTGCCGGTGCAGTGAAACCGCTCTGGTTGAAAATATTTCCGATGAAACCGGCAGATACTCCAGCGGTATTTCCAGCCCAAGAAATAGCGCTGGTGCCCAGTATTGCCGCGGCAACCAGGCCGCCTAGCGCTATCCAGCGGTCGCGAGAGTAGAGGCGATTCATGCGAATCAAGCGCAAGGTATCAAGCGCGAGAAATGCAAAAAGTACAGCGTAAAGAATAAGTAGTAGCGAAAGCACTCCGACCAATACCGGAATCGTGATGATCCAAATCAGCCAGGTCTTGTTAATCAAACCGATTACTGAACCGAGAAGGAACAGTGCCCAGAATCCTAGTGTTGCAGTGACGCCAATTCGCGCGAGTTTGCGATTGCCGGCTACCAGCTGAGCCGAGCCAGGAACAACAAGCGTCAAAATAATTAGCCACCAAGCACGCTTGCGCATCTGCTCAGGAGTAGCGCGATCTATGTTGCGGAATGGTGAGCGTGATGTTGTTGCGGTGGTACTTGAACGAGGCCCGCGATTTAGAGTTGCGATTTTAACTTCGCATTCTTTTCGGCAACCTGATCCTTGAGTGATTCACCGTAGGCAAGTAGTTGCGATGAAAGTTTTCCATCGAAGGCGCCAAGCATGCGCGCGGCCAAAATGCCCGCGTTCTTTGCTCCGTTGATTGAAACTGTTGCTACAGGAATTCCGGCCGGCATCTGCACGATAGAAAGTAGAGAGTCCATGCCGTCGAGCTTGGCAAGCGCCAC
>JBEGPH010000068.1:0-6060 GCA_041181555.1 Actinomycetota bacterium
CTGACCTATTCGCGGATACTTTGAAATTTGAGCGGGATTCTGAGCGCGCAATTCTGAAGTCGGAAAACTTTACCGCCTATGTTCCATTTGCTGGCCGCTGGCCGATCGAGATTCACCTGCTTCCGCATCGACACGTGCAGCATTTAGCTCAACTCACTTCAGACGAGAAGGATGAGCTCGCAGAGGTTTATCGCAGATTGCTTCACGCAGTAGATGAAATTTACGAGACACCAACTCCGTACATTTCGGCTTGGCACCAGGCTCCACTTGTTGATGGCGGAGAAAATGTGCGCCTACAACTGCAAATCACTTCACCGCGCCGAGCAGCCGACAAGTTGAAATACATGGCCGGATCTGAATCGGCAATGGGTGCATTCATCGCAGACTTCCCACCTGAGACCACGGCCGCCAGGTTGCGCGAGGTAATTGGTTGATCTGGTCGGCACCGGGCCGAGTAAACCTTATCGGCGAGCACACCGACTACAACGAGGGTTTTGTTTTACCGTTTGCCATTAATTACCGAACCTCGGCAGAAGTTAGTTTGCGGTCAGACAATCTTGCGAAGGTTTCGAGTGATTTTTCAAGCGAGACCATCGAGGTACCAATTGATGAGATAGCGCCTCGGGACGATTGGGCAGCCTATCCCCTAGGTGTTGCCTGGGCTATTCAGCAACTTAGCAGCACTTCGGGCCAGGGCTTTGAGGCAAAAATTAGCTCGAATCTGCCTGTGGGCGCAGGGCTGTCCTCATCTGCTGCGATTGAATGCGCAGTTGGTACGGCCCTAAACGAGCTTTGGGAGGCTGGACTCAGCAAGGAAGAATTGGCTCGTGCCGGACAACTTGGCGAAAACCAAATCGTTGGTGCCCCAACCGGCATCATGGATCAGACAGCATCGATTTTTGGCAAATCAGACCACGCCGTATTCATCGACTGCAGAAGTTTGAAAGTTGAAAATGTGCCGCTTGGTTTCGCTGAACACAATCTTGAACTTCTGGTCATCGATACCAAGGTTGCGCATCGACTGGTTGATGGTGGCTATGGAGAAAGACGAGCAGCATGCGAACGTGCTGCGGCGGTATTTAGTGTCGAATCACTGCGCGATTTAGACGAGTCTGATTTAGGTAAGGCAAAGGAAATACTGGATGACGTCACCTATCGTCGTATGAAGCATGTAGTCACCGAAAATCGGCGCGTGCTCGAAACGGTCTCAACTCTAAAGTCACATGGTCCGCTTGCAATTGGCAATTTACTTCTGGAATCACACGCGTCAATGAGAGATGACTTTCAAATTTCTATAAAGGAACTTGATTGCGCAGTCGAGACTTCGATGAATAACGGAGCAATTGGCGCTCGAATGACCGGGGGTGGGTTTGGTGGCTCGGCCATTGCACTTGTACCAAAACACTTAAGTGATTCAATTACCGAGTCGATTAAGTTGCAGTTTGCTGAGCGCAAGTTCGCAGCCCCAAACATCTTCACTGTCACCGCATCGGAAGGTGCCCGCAGAGAAAACTAGTGAAGTCGATTGCGCTCTAGCGCAGCACCTTCCACATCAACATCCGGCAAAATTTTGTCTAGCCACTTAGGCATCCACCAAGCCGCCTTGCCAAGAATTGTCATGATCGACGGAACTAGCAGCAGTCGAACGATGAAGGCATCGAACAGCACTCCAGCTGCCAAGCCGAAGCCCATTGGTCGAATCATGGCGAGGTGCGAAAAGGCAAAACCACCAAAAACGGAAACCATGATTATTGCGGCAGCAACCACCACCGAGCGGCTGAGTCGGATTCCGTAATTGATTGAATCCCTGGCCGACTTACCGTGAACAAAGGCCTCACGGATACCCGAGGTGAGAAACAGCTGGTAGTCCATGGCCAGACCAAACAAGATTCCGATCATGATGGTTGGCAAGAAGCTCAGAATTGGACCAGGGTCATGCACACCGAACACAGAGCCAAGCCAACCCCATTGGAAGACTGCAGTAATCGAGCCGAATACCGCAAAGACTGTTAGCAGGAACCCTGCACTCGCCAGAATCGGCACCAGAATCGAGCGGAAGACCAGCATCATCAAAAGCATCGACAATCCGAGAACCGTGCCTAAATAAATCGGTAGTGCATCAGCTAGTTTCTTGGAAACATCGATGTTGGTAGCAGACAATCCGGTTACGCCGAGTGTGCTCTTGAAGTTAGTTTCAAACTTCGAAGCTAAATCACGAATGTCATAAACCAGATTCTGAGTTTCGAGACTGGCCGGACCGGTTGTTGGGACCACCTGAAAAATGTAAGTTGTGCCGTCCTTTGAAATTCCACCCGGCAAGACCGAGTCCACATTCTTTAACTCGAAAAGCATTTTTGCCATACCGGCTTGCGTCTTTAGTTCTCCATAACTGGAGAGTGCTTTTGGAAGCTTCGCCACAGCAATCACGGCTCCATTAGCACCTTCACCAAAAGCTGCAGTAGTCAATTTGTAGGCCTTGTACTGAGAAGAATCAACCGGTTCGGATGATCCATCCGGCAAACCAAGTCGCATGCTTGCACTTGGCAATGCGGCCACGACCAAAACAGCTATTGATGCCAGGACGATTAGCCACGGTTGACGTGTTACTAGGAGCGACTTCTTTTCTGCCTTTGGTTTTTTCTCTAATTCAACGGTTTGACCGGAAGCGAGAATGGCGCGGTTTTTCTTCGACAACACTCGAAGCCCTAGCAGTCCGAGAATTGCAGGCGTAAAGGTGAGGGCAACCAAAACCGAAGCAATAATTCCGAGTGCACCCATTGTGCCCATAATTCCGAGGAATGCGATTCCAGTCAGGTTTAGCGCGGAGAGCGCGATGACTACAGTCAGGCCGGCAAAGACCACTGCATTGCCACTCGTACCAGAGGCAAGCCCAATTGATTCGAGCACCGGCACCCCGGACTTCAACTGACGTATGTGTCGATTGAGAATAAATAGTGAGTAGTCGATACCAACTGCCAAACCAAGCATTACGCCCAGAACTGGCGTGGTGGAATTCATCTCGAAAACCCTAGACAGCGCCATGGTTGCAGTGGCGGCTACACCAACACCCAAAATTGCGGCAAGTACCGGCAATCCAGCTGAAACAAAGGTTCCAAGCATGAGGAACAAGACGATTGCAGCAATGACCAATCCAACAATTTCACCAACACCAAGCAGGTCTGAAACACCCGAAGTAAATTCCTTCGAGTACTCGATTTGCACTCCGCTAATTGGGCTAGAGCTAATCGCCGATGTAACCTCAGCCAAGGTTGATTTAGTTACCTGATTAATCGGCAGGCTGAAATGGATGATGGCAAGTGCGGTGGCCTGATCTCTGGAGACCGTGCCAAAGTTGGCACTCGTTGCCAATAGCTCATTGCCGTACTTAAGTTTTGCAGCATTGGTTTCAATTGTTGCCCGACCGTCGTCCAACTTCTTTTGCTGAACCACAAGCTCTGCCTGTTGCTTCTTAATCTGCGCGAAACCTGCTGCTATCTGAGCGCGGTTGGCTAGAAGCGGATCTAATACCGATGCAGGAGCTTTAGCTTCGATGGCCTGAGCGATTCCTACTTCAAGTTCATTTGATTTTTTCGTGAGGTCGGCAAATGCGGCTTCAAGTTTGACCTTGCCTTCATCCAGAGCTGTTTGACCCGAATCTATTTGGGCGCGGGCATCATCAAGTTTTTTGATTCCGTCAACCGCATCTTGACGTTGTTGAACTAGTTCGGCATTTGTAGTGAATGGGTTGAGTGCCTTTTCAACACCCGAAACTTTTGCCGCGCGATCGAGGCTAGCCGCTATAGCCGTTTGCTGTTCAGCGCTGAATTTGCTGCCATCGATGGAATGAAAAACCACCTGTGCTGATCCGCCGCTGGCTGCTGCAAATGACGCCTTTAATTGGTCAATGACCTTTTGCGATGCAATGCCATCAATCGTGATGGTTTCGCTCAGCTTTGACCCACCGAGAACCATGGCACCAACTGTGATGCCAAGAATCATGATCCAGCTGATTATGACTAGCCAGGCCCGTTTTGCGGAGCCAAAGCCTAGACGGTAAAGCAATTTAGCCATTGTGTGGCGTTCCCTTCAATTCATGCTCTGAGGACAGCCAATTGCGGGCGGCAAAAATTCCCGATCCCGAACATTCAGAGAGAAAGTTCAGTTACTGGTTAGAAAGTGTGTTGCCACAGCGATAGATCGCGGTGACCAAATCGTCGATGGCCTGTTTGGCGTCATCCTTGACGTTTCCTAGGGCGTAAACCGCAAACACCAGGTGCGTGCCATCTGGCGAGTTGATGATGCCAGCCAGGGTGTATCCGTGCTTGATCCAGCCGGTCTTGGCGATGATATGGCCAGAGGCGTCTAGGTTTGCACCTTTGAAGCGAGCCGAAAGTGATCCACTCTCTCCGGCAATCGGTAAGCCCTGAAGCACGACCTGGTAGTTGCCGGCACCAGACATGATCAACTTCGACAATTTTGCAAGATAGAGCGGAGGCACAGAGTTGTAATCCGAGAGGCCGCTGCCGTCTTTGATTACTAAATTGCTTGAGTCGATACTTGTGCTAGTTAGAGCGCGTTTGAATGCAGCGCTGATGGAACTAAACGAACCGTCGAAACCTTGCTTGAGCGAAACCAAACGAGCCAAGAATTCCGCCTGAGTGTTGTCGCTCACCAGAAGCATGTGCTTTACCCACTGGCTAATTGGCTGAGAAAGAACACTGGTCACCTGAGTTGCGCCATTTGGAAGCGAACCGGTTACAACATTTGCGTTCGCGGCCGCTGCACCTAAAGCCGCCTTGAACCACTTGCCAGCGTTTGCCACTGGAGTGGTGCTGCGTGCTGAAGTTTCGGCAGAAGGATTTGCTCGATCGCCATCTACCTGAAGTGCAGTCACTTCAGACATGAATCCCTGAGTCTGCTCGCTGCGCTCCCAGCTTGGTTCCCAACTTGCCCCGGTGAATGCCGTGGACACCAATGTGATTTTGGTGATTGGTGTTGCACCGAGTGCTGCCTTCACGCCGATGGCGAGATCAGCAAGTTTTGGTGCGTCTTTGTAAACCGACTGCTTTCCGGCAGGTAAGCGCGATAGCGTCGGGTCGCCCGCACCGACCAGGTAGATGCTTCCCGGGTCAGTTGAATCAGAGTAAACCTTAGTTTCTACTCGGTAGTTAGGGCCAAGCACGTTTAGCGCTGCAACTGCGGTGAGTAACTTCATTGTCGACGCGGTTGCTGCTGGCGTGCTTCCATTGCGATCGAAGAGCACTTCGTCGGTGTCTGCGTTAATCACGATTCCGCTGAAGTTGCCTCCCGCCAAAGCCCCGAGGGCTACCTGCTTGAAATATGGAAATTTGCCGTCTGACAAAAGAAACCCCTGACTGATTTAACTACTCAATTGATTTTAGACGGATTTAGAATGAACTCATGAAACGCACTTATGCCTTTATCTCAGCTCTCCTGCTAGTAACTGCAAATCTTTTTGCAAGCGCACCGGCGTTTGCACATGACGAGGTTGTCAGCGTTTCACCTGAGGCTGGCTCAAGCGTCGAAGCGGGAATGATCGACCTTAACATCACCTTCAACGAGGACGTTCTAACCACTGATGGAACCACCGGATTCGATGTGGTGGTCACCAACGCAAAGGACGTCACTCAGCAGGTTGGTTGCATTAGTCCGATGGGTTCATCATTGAGCGCACGCGCTGCAATCGGAGAACCTGGCGAATACACCGTTACCTGGCACTCGGTATCGAACGATGGCCACCCATCTGAAGGAACCTACAAATTCACCGTTACTGGAACTGCGGACATTGCACCCGATGAAATCAACAACTGCCCAAGACTTCTGATTGCGCCAATGCCCGTGGACGATCCAAGCGCGATTGCCTACTCAACTGCCGATGATGTGAACGCGAATGACAACACGCCACTCGAACTTGGACTGTTGGTTCTAGTGCTGGTTGTAATTCTCGGCTCTGCGATTTGGGTCACCAAAAAGAGCAAGCGAGCTAACGACTAGTAGTAGCTTCCTGCGCCGCACTCATAAAGTCGTGCGGCAATTGCA
>JBEGPH010000069.1:0-4992 GCA_041181555.1 Actinomycetota bacterium
GGTTTGCCAGTGCAGGGTCACCAAGCCAAACCCACACGAAGCGATAACGCTGCACGCATGGGAATGATGGAACGGTTGCACTTGGGTTTATGGTTTCTTGCGCTGGCATCGATACGCAACGACCAGCAGAGTTATAAACGATGCCGTGATATGGGCACTGAATTCCGTCTTTACCGACAACCTTGCCCATGGAAAGTGGCGCTAGTCGGTGCCAGCAAGCATCGGCAAGGGCGACGGGTTTGCCGTCTTCGGTTCGATAGAGAGCAAGAGGGCGATCGAGAATTCGGCGAGCCATTGGGGTGCGAGTGACTTCATGATCCCAGGCGGCCACGTACCAGGCGTTGAGCGGGTAGTTGGTGATCTTGGTAGTTGTAGTGCTACCGAGATTTGTTGCTGCCATGGGCTACTCCCTAAAACCAGTTCGACATTGATTGGCTTATGGCAATTTTAGACAGATTTGCGTCGGCTACTTATCTCAGTTCTTGATGGAAGCCATTGAGTTTACCCAGGTGGAATATCCTCCATCTAGGTTTCTAACCTGGATGTTGTTGGCCTTCAAAATCTGGGTTGCAATGTGACCCCGCTGGCCAACGGCACAGTAAACAACTACATTCTCAGCGTGAATTTCGTTGAGTCGGTCTCTCAGTTCATCTACGGGGATGTTTACCGAACCAGGAATGTGCCCGGCACCATGCTCGTGCGGTGAGCGAACGTCAATCAGTTGGGCGCCTTGTGAACGTGCCACGTCTAACTCGTACCACTGAATAGTTGGAGTAGTTCCATTAAAAACGTTATTTCCTACATAGCCGGCAATGTTGATGGCGTCTTTGGCGCTGCCAAATTGTGGCGCATATGCCAGTTCAAGATCCATTAGGTCATCAATGGTTAGGCCGCCTTGAATTGCAGTGGCTATGACGTCAACCCGTTTGTCCACGCCATCTTCGCCGACAGCTTGTCCACCGAGCAGGGCTCCAGAATTGGGATCAAAAAGTATTTTTAGTGAAACTCTTTTTGCGCCTGGATAGTAACCGGCATGCTGATTTGAGTGAGTGTGAATTATTTTGTGGGCGATGTTCGCTCGCTGAGCAGCACGCTCGCTCAACCCAGTGATTCCTGCAGAAATTCCAAATGCACCGATTATTGCAGTGGCAAGTGAGGCCTTGGCTGTGACTGGTCTTCCGGCAATTGCATCCGCGATTAATCGACCGTGGCGATTTGCCAGGTTGGCAAGCGGCACCAGGGTTTGTTCACCGGTTAGCTGACCGTGTTTTTCGACAGCATCACCAGCTGCATAGATGTTTGCGTCGCTAGTGCGTTGCTGGTCGTCTACCCAGAGTCCGCCAGTAGAACCTATTTTGAGACCAGCCTCTTTGGCTAAGGCATTGTCTGGTTCTACACCGGCAGCTGAGAAAATGATTCCGGCATCCAGCGCTTGACCATTGGTTAGGTGCACGTGGGAAGCAGTAATTTTCTCAGCCTCAGCGTTCAGCACGACCTTTATCCCATGCTTTTCAAGTCTGTCCTGAAGAGGCTGAACCATTTCCGGATCGAACATTCCTAGAACGCTGTTTCCTCTTTGCACGATAGTGACTGAGAGGCCCAGGTGAATTAGATTTTCCGCTAACTCCACGCCGATGAATCCCGCACCAAGAATAACTGCACTTTTGTGCTTGATTTCTTCAACCGCAGCTTTGATTCGATCCGCATCGGTGACGTTGCGAAGTGAGTAAGCGCGCTCGATACCCGGAATTTCTAATAACTTGGGTTTTGCCCCAGTGGAAATTACCAATTTGTCATAGCCATCAGTGAATATTTCACCAGTAAGTAGGTTTTCTACTGTTACAGTTTTGGCCGCTTTATCGATTGCAATAACTTTAGATTGAACTTTTACTTTTATTTTGAATCTTGACCAAAGTGATCCTGGAGTTTGAAGTAGAAGGTCATCTCTTTTAGAGATAACATCGCTCACGAAATATGGCAAACCGCAATTCGCATAGCTAACATGCTCAGCCATTTCGTAGACAGTGATTTCTGCATCTTCCATGAGCCTGCGCAATCGAGTGGCTGCGGACATTCCACCAGCTACTCCACCAATGATTATTACTTTCATTCTTTATACCTAAGCGAGCGACATAAAGGCTTTTTCCAGAGCGGCACGCTGCTGGTCTCCTTCAGGATTGTTTGCGCAATGGCGCATGCCGGTAGAAATGACCACAAATCCAGCCCGAGTAAGAGCGGTGCTTGCCGCGGATAGCTGACTCAATAACTCGGTGCAGTCGCGTCCCTCGTCGAGCATCTTTACGATCCCGCCGATTTGCCCTTGAACTCGGACAAGTCGGTCTCTCGCTGCCTTTAGTTCCGCTGGATCTAATTGCATTTCATCTCCTAAAGTTGCGGTTAATCCTGATTGTAGTATACCCTAGGGGGTATTCTTAGAAAGGCTCCAAATGACCAGGTTTTTCAAAATTACTTTGGCTCTAGTTTTGGCAATGTTTGCCACAACAACTTTGACTGCATGCGCCACTTCAGAGCACGTTCACATGGATAACGTGACGGCAGTAATTGACGTTCGTACTGCAAGCGAATATGCCTCTGGACATCTTCAGGGTGCTGTGAACATCGATGTTGAAGCACCTGACTTTTCTAGCAAAGTGGGAACGCTCGATCACGCTGGTGACTATGTGATCTACTGCCATTCGGGCCGTCGTGCCGGTATTGCAATTACAAACATGGAAAGCCTTGGTTTCAACGGCACCCTTACAAACGCTGGTGGAATCGACGAAGCAGCATCGGCCACCGGGCTTCCAATCGTTCAATAAATTTAAGATAGGAGAAGAAACAATGTGCCAAAAAGTTACTTGTCGTAAATGTGGCAAAGCTACCTGGACCGGATGTGGGCAGCATGTCGAACAGGTTATGCGTGGCATACCTAAAGCTGATCGCTGCCAAGGTCATGCCAACGACCCGAAAGAACCTGGATTCTTTGCGCGTCTATTCGGCGGAAAGAAATAATGTGTAGCCCAGTGCTTTGCTCAGAATGCAGCAAAGTTACTTGGACTGGCTGCGGAAATCACATAGAGGAAGCCCTGGATGGGGTCCCTCAAGAACAACTTTGCACCTGTGACGGGTAATAAAAAAAGCGGACCCACATGAGTCCGCTTTTTTTGTTTGTGGCTACTTCTTGTCACCACAACCGCAGCTTCCGCCGCACTTGCATCCGTCCATTTTCGCCTCCTCAATCAATGAGTAAATCTTCATTTGTAGTAAATCACCTTTTATCCGAAACCTCGAACAATTTCACTCTGAGATGAATATTTGGTGGTTTTGAACCTATTTCTGAACATTTGGCGTACGGTTAGACCCTTAGTCGTAATTGGGGGAATTATGTACGGAAAATCTGCCACTGCTCGTCACAATGAGCGTAGTCAAACCAAACTCAACATCGCAATGTCTATAGGCTGCGCTGCTTTACTGATCGCAATTGCAGCTTTGTTCACTCCGAGTGCGAGTGTTTTTAGTGCGTTGCTGCCGAATGGCTGCTCGACCGGCCTTAAGGTTGCGACCGGAACAAATTACTATGGCGCAGACGGCGTCGACGGAATCAGTGCTTACAACGTCTGGCTCAACGAAGGCCACACCGGCGATGAAGAAGCCTTCCTGAAAGATTTGGTTGGAGTTAAGGGAAGCTCCGGATACGCGGGGACGAACGGAAAGAGCGCCTATCAGCTATGGCTGGATGCGGGAAATACTGGAACCTCCGAAGAGTTCATCACATCGCTCGTTGGTTCGAATGGTGTTGACGGCGTCGCCGGTTTATCCGCTTACGAACTGTGGCTGAGCACTGGACAAAATGGCACACTTCAAAACTTTTTGAACAGCCTCACCGGCGCTTCAGGATCCTCTGGAGTAAATGGCACTAACGGCACCAATGGCCAAAGCGCCTATGAGTTGTGGAAAAACCTTCCAAATAACGGCAGCAAGACCGTCGATGAATTTTTGACCTCGCTGATTGGCCCAGCGGGGCCAGCCGGCGCCGCCGGAAGTAACGGCACCAATGGAACTAACGGAACAAATGGCACCAACGGCGCTGATGGTGCGGCAGGCTCTCCTGGACCACAGGGATCAACTGGACCGCAAGGTGCTCAGGGGTTGCCTGGCGTCAACGGCACTAACGGAACTAACGGAACTAACGGAACTAACGGTGTCTGCACCATTGGAGTTGGCGGTCACTACGGTTCGTTCTGGGATGATCAAACTCAGACCAGCCTTGCACCGGCAAATGGAATGCTTCTTGGCCACACCGACTCTTCAAACGGCGTGACAGTGGTGAAGGATGATGGCACTGCGCTGGCTGCAGGTGAGCGCGGTTCGTGGTTGAAGTTCGATGAAGGTGGTACTTACAACATCGCATTCTCGGCTCAGCTAGCAAAAACCGGTGGCACTGCTGATCTAATCAGTATTTGGCTCCAGCGCTATAACGCCATAATGCATAACGTTGACTACACGAACACCAACGTGGGCATGGCAAATAACTCCACAGAGTTGGTTGCCGCTTGGAACTTCTTCGTTGATGTCGCACCGGGTGATCGTGTGCGAATCGCTTGGCACGCTTCGAACGCAACTTCGGTGATTGCGGCGCATGCCCCCGTCACCAACGGTATCGATATCCCCGGAACACCATCGGTGATTGTGACGGTAAACCAGGTCAGGTAGTGATTAGGCTGAGGGCATGACTCTAAATCCTTTAGCTATTGCTCTCGGCTTTCTTGCCGCCTTCGTCTTCAACGCCATCTGGTTTGGCCCTAAGACTTTCTACCCAATGTGGTTCAAAGCCCTTGGTAAGCCAATGCCAAAGCGTGAAGAGGTCAACATGAGTGCCAAGGGGCAAATTGCTCTCTTCGGTGGCACCTTCGCTGGGCAGCTAGCGGCGGTAATCGTCTTGGCCGTGGTTATTGGCCTTGTGCCCGACGCCGACTGGTCGGTGTTGACGAT
>JBEGPH010000070.1:0-4988 GCA_041181555.1 Actinomycetota bacterium
TTTCCGTGGTCTACGTGAGCAACGATTGCTACGTTGCGCAGGTCATCTCTAGTGGCCAGAGCCATAATTGGGTCCTTTGGTTTGAATCATTCACGGGCACAGCAATAAAGGTGCCAATAAGTCATTGTTTGGGTGAATCACCCTCGATTACTTCCAGTCTAACCGCTAGTGACTGCACGAACCTAGTTAGAAACCGACCAGTTCCAATACCCGTAGGTGGCTGATGAGCCCGTAGGTGAAGCCACAATCGACTTAACGCGTTTGCTATAGGCCAACATCGATGGCACCTGATACAAAGGCAAACCAAATTGCGCTTTAAAGAGCTCAGCGTCGATTTTCTTCAATGTGGCTACTTGATCTGAGGCCTCAGCCTTGCCGGAGAGGTCTGCAAGCAGGGCGTCCAGAGCCGGATCGGCAAACGAGGTTACCGAACTTCCAGTGAACCAGTAGGGGTCTCCCCCTACTTCGCCGGCCAATGCCTCGGTAGTGATGTAAACATCAAATTCACCGGTCGTGTAAACCTCTCTTGGTGTTCTGGTTGAAACGTCGACAAGGTTGAAGCCAACGTTTCCGGCGTACTGATTTAGCAGAGCAAATTCTGCTTTCGATCGCGGGTTATTGGAGTCGTAGAGCACTCGAATGTCGATTGGGGTGCGAACATTTTGAGACTTAAGCAGCTCCTGAGCCTGTTCAGCGTTCTGAAGAGTAAATTCCGACGAACCGTTGCTTTCAATAAATGGCGTGTAATAGCTCGACTTGTCGGAGTAAATCCAAGACCTAGCCTCAATCACCGGACTATCCGCTGAGAGTGCAGTCAGAATCTTTGCAACAGGTATCAACTTGAGGAATGCACTGCGAAGCGCTAGCACCTTAGTTACATCCGCTCCCGACGCTGCAAAAACACTTCCTTTGCCAAAGTTAAGCAAGATGGCCTCGATGTTGTGGCTACCGCCTACTTCAAGAGTGGCCCCGGTCGTTTTCGCGAGGGCAAGCAAGTCGGCCACGGTGGCGATTCCAGATTCCTGCGGAGCAGCCACATCTACCTCGCCGGTCTGCATTGCCGCCATAGTCGCAGTGGAGTCACTCAATAACTTAATTTCGACAGTTTCAATTCTCGGCAGCGGCCCCCAGCTGAATGACGGGTTTGCCTTGAGGGTTAACTTTTCACCATCTACATAATTTGCAAGAAGGTATGGGCCGGCACCAACTTTTGGCGCCAAAGTTCCCAAGTTTCTTGCCAAGTAGATCTGTGCATACTGCTCGGCGATTAATTTCTGATCCTCTAAATTCGCAGTCAATACGGCATCTGAGAATCTGGTTAGGGCAGCCATGTTGTCGCTAAGTGCAAAAGCCTTTTGTGCAACAATGTGTGCTGCTGCATTTACGGTGAGGACTGTGCGATAGTCCGCTACCGGATGGTCAAATGTAATGGTGATGGATTTACCATCTGGTGAAACTGTAGGTACCGAAGTTGCCCACTTCAAACCGGAACCAACTCGACTCGAATTGAACCCGGCATCAAGCGGGTTTCTGGCAGCAAGCCAAGATAGCAAAAGATCGTTGGCAGTAACCGCCTGGCCGTCTGACCATTTCGCTTGTCCGGTCAAGCTGTATCGAACCTGGTATGGCTGCTTGCTAACCACTTTCACGGAGCCGAAATTTTTGTTGGCGACAAGCGTTTCATCGGTGTCGATGTAATAGAAGCTCGGGTTCAAAAGTTCAGCAACTTGCTGGTTTGTTGCCAACGAGCCATCGGCCGTAACGTTGTCGGCGTTTATTGAATTGAAGTCTTTGAGCACGCCAATTCGGATTGTGGTTCCCGACTGGAGGCCGTTGCTAGAACAACCAGTCAGTCCGAGTAGACCAAAAACAACGACGAGAACTGCAGCTAAGTACTTCTTCACAAAGTGAAGTTTACTTGGCGGCTAGGCGAGCCTCGCGACGCTTCTTCTGAAGTGCCGGGTCTGGAATTGGCACAGCAGAAATAAGACGCTGAGTGTATGGGTCTTTAGGGTTCTTCAAGATTTGATCGCGTGGACCCTGCTCTACCAAACGGCCGTTCTGCATAACTGCAATTCGATGAGAAAGAATATCCACGACTGCGAGGTCGTGAGTAATGAACAAGCAGGCAAACTTTAATTCTTCTTGGAGTCCTTGCAACAAATCGAGGAATCTTGCCTGAACTGATACGTCTAGTGCAGAAGTTGGTTCATCGGCAATGAGTAAATCTGGAGTTAGAGCTAGCGCGCGGGCAATACCAACGCGCTGACGCTGTCCGCCCGACAATTCGTGTGGGTAGCGGTTGCGGTAGCTCCTTGGTAACTCTACGGAGTCGAGCAGTTCCTCAACCTTGAGATTCAGTTCGCTGCCCTTAGCCAGGCCAGCAAGCATGATCGGCTCTCCAATAGATTCACCGATTGGCAATCTAGGGTTTAGCGAAGATGCTGGGTCTTGAAAAACAATTCCGGTGTGACGACGCACCTGAGAAAGTGCTTTGTTGTTTCCGTGCAGAATGTCGTAACCAGCAACAGAGATTGTTCCTGCTTTGATAGGGATAAGTCCAATAGATGCTCGGCCCACAGTGGTCTTACCAGAACCAGACTCACCCACAAGCCCAACAATTTCTCCCGGGTAGATTTCTAGGTTGAAATCTTGTACAGCCTTGAAAGCAGGAATGCGTCCACGCTTTGGATACTCAATCGTGACGTTCTCGATTTTCAAAACTGGCTCAGGCTTAGCCTTGCCCTCAAATTTGAGTTCGCGCGCCTTTACCGAACCTAGCTTTGGCACTGCAGCAAGGAGCTGCTGGGTGTATGGGTGCTTTGGACGGTTGAAGATGTTGTCGGCAGTGTCGTGCTCAACAGTCACGCCGTCTTTCATAACCAAGATCTCGTCTGCCATGTCGGCAACTACACCCATGTCGTGAGTAATCAGCAAAATTCCCGAGTTGAGCTTGTGGCGAAGGTCTCTCATGAGGTCGAGAATTTCGGCCTGAACTGTCACATCTAGCGCAGTGGTCGGCTCGTCTGCAATCAGAAGAGCAGGGTCACAGGCCAGTGCCACGGCGATCATGGCGCGCTGCTTTTGTCCCCCAGATAGCTGGTGCGGGTACTTGTCGAACGAAGCGGCCGGGTTAGGGATGTCCACCATGGTTAGCAGCTCGATAGCACGCTCCTTGGCAGTGCTCGGCCCCATAGGAAAGTGATTGCGCAGGGTTTCGACAATTTGGAAACCAATTGTGTAAACCGGATTCAGTGCCGTCATTGGCTCCTGGAAGATGTAGGCAACTTCCTTACCGCGGTATTTGCGAACGGTTGAAGCCGAAGCCGAAAGCATGTCGACGCCTTTTACCTCAACTGTGCCGCTGGTTCGAGCATTGCTAGCAAGAAGGCCCATAAGCCCCATAGAACTAGACGACTTACCCGAACCCGACTCCCCCACGATGGCAAGAGTCTTACCAGGGTGCACCTCGTAGTTCATGTCGATTGCTGCCGGATACCAAACGCCGTCAACCCAGAAGTCGACGTTGTAGTTTGAGACCTTTAGTACTGGCTCAGTCATTTCTAGTTTCCTCTTCCATCCGCCGCCGCGACTGCGATGATTGATTCATGAATACTGTTTTTCGCCCAAAGGGAAATTTGGTTTGGGCTGGTTTGGCTTTCGCGCTCGATGCGCTCTTCATCGTTCAAACAATTTTTTACCCAGGTGAATCCGGTGTTAGTGTGCTTGATCTTGTCATCGCCGTTGTGCTGGCTGGACTCGCTTACCTGCTGTGGGTAAGACCAAAGCTTGTGCTCCGCGAGAGCGACCTCGTTGTTGTCAACCCCATTAAGACCTCGGTGATCAACTACAGCGACATCACCGATCTCAAAACCAAATGGACCTTGCAGATCGATTACCGCGACACCAGCATCCAAGTTTGGGTTGCCCCGGCCAGTGGCAAAGGTAGATGGATTGCCGACAGCACCTTCAGATGGAGAAACAATCGGGTTCCCCTCAGCGAAGGTAAAACCGCCGAACCTACCCCGATTAGTCAAAGCCTCAATAGCGACAGCGGTCTGGCTGCCTCTTTGATTCGCGAGCGAATGAATCATTAGGCCTTTGCCTTTGTTTCGCGTGCCTTCATTCGGTCTTTCAAGGTAATACGACGCTTCTGACGTGGGTCGAAAGCATCTCGCAGTCCATCGCCGATGAAGTTGACGCAAAGTGCAATTGAAATAATGAATAATCCAGGCCACCAGAACATCCACGGGCTAACTGTGAATGAGTCCTGGTAGGTGCTGATTAGTAGTCCTAGCGATACGTCAGGTGACTTAACTCCGAAGCCCAAGTAGCTAAGCGCGGATTCGGTAAGAATTGCGCCAGACATAAGCAATGTGCCGGCCACAATAATCACACCTATTGCGTTTGGCAAAATGTGTTTGAAAATAATTCGGGCATTTGAAGCTCCTGCTACACGAGCAGCATCCACGAATTCACGCTCGCGTAATGTCAAGAACTCGGTGCGCACGAATCGAGCCAGACCCATCCAAGCAAAGAATCCGAGCATGACCGCAAGCGGAACCACACCTAGGTTTCCGAATCGGAAACCAATAACCGCTCCGATAACGATTGTCGGCGTCACAAGAAATACGTCGGTAAGACGCATCAAAATCGCGTCGACGATGCCACCGTAGAACCCGGCAATTGCACCAATCGCTGTGCCGATCGCAACACCGAGAAGACCCAGCAGCTTTTGGTTATCGGTCAGCCTCAGGTTTCAAAGAACATTGTTGAGTTCGCTCGATTCGTTGCTGCGAAATATTCGAAGTTGCAAGTTGTTCTAAAGCCGCACCCGCAAGAACTCTTGTTGACCATCGAAGAGCTCATCAACGAACTTGGCGATAAGGATAAAATCATTCGCTAGCTTCAACAATAAATACGCGACCTCCAAAATAATCATCATCTCATGTTTCAGGGACTGATTTGTGTCGTGGGCGACATCGCTG
>JBEGPH010000071.1:0-8834 GCA_041181555.1 Actinomycetota bacterium
GTATGGCCGGTTGGCGGGTAGGATAAGAGTCTGTTTTGATCGCTGGTTTGTCTGGCGGCAAGCCATTCAATCTAGTTGTGAGGTCTTCATGGGTTCAGTAATCAAGAAGCGTCGCAAGCGTATGTCAAAGAAGAAGCACCGCAAGTTGCTTCGTAAGACTCGCCACCAGCGTCGCAATAAGAAGTAGAAACTTTGCAGTCCCGTCGGGAAACCGGCGGGTTTTGCATTTAAGGGGTTACTTGTTGGCGCGAAGTTCGCGCTTTTTGAAGTCCAGAATCTTCCAGCCGGCAGCCTGCGCGTGAGTCTTCAAAATCTTGTCCGGATTAATAGCTACCGGGTGACCAACGTGGGTGAGCATCGGCAAATCGTTGTGCGAATCACTGTATGCGTAACTGCGCTTTAGCGAAATATTGCGCTCCTTAGCCAAGTGCTTCATCGCCTTGTACTTAGCTTTGCCATGAAGTGGTTTTCCGACTAACTTGCCGGTAAGAATGCCATCTTTGCGTTCGACTAGTGTGCCGAGTCCACCGGTGAGTCCGAGCCGGTGTGCAATCACTTCTGCGATTTCCACTGGGGTAGCGGTGATGAGCCAAACTTCGCGCCCGGCGGCGATGTGCTCCTGTGCCAAGCGCACCGATTCTGGCCAAAGCTTCGGGCAAATGTAGTCGTCGTAAACCAAATCGGTAAGTGAAGAAAGTTCTTCAACGCGGTGGTTTGCAATTAGTCCAAGTGCGCGATCTTTAATTTCGTTCATGGTCTTGGCTGATTCACCACGGGCGATAAATCTTGCCTGGTGCCAGGCAAAATTCCAAAAATCTCTGCGACTAAAAAACTTGCGCTTGAATGCAGCCTTGCCAAATAAGAACGACGACGAACCACGAAGAATCGTGTTGTCTACATCGAAGAACGCGGCTTCGATTTTGTCTGGGCTAGGCACCGGTCAAGTCTAGTTGCGAGTGAACTTTGGCTTAGTCTGGAGACATGTCGCAGTTGGTGAACCTTACGTTAATTGGCAAGCCAGGCTGTCACCTATGCGACGATGCTCGGCTTGTAGTCAATACCGTGATTGCTGAGTTCAAGGCAGCTCACACCGGGGTGAACGCGTCGGTGCAGGTGCAATTTGACGAAGAGAACATTCTCGACAACCAGCCGCTCTTCAATCAGTACAGTGAAGAGATCCCGGTACTCATGGTCAACGGCAAAGTGCACAACTATTGGAGAATTGACCCAATAAGACTTCGTGATGCCCTAGAGAGTTTGGTGAACTGATGCCGCTAATCCGCTGGATCCTAAAGACCTTCTGGTTCCCAATTCTGCTGATCATCCTGGGCCGTCTGGGCAAGAAGCACGAGTGGGCCGCAAAGACCCACACCACTCTCAAACGCTTTAAATAAAAACCCTCGGCACCCGCACTTGGTTGGCGAATGCCGAGGGAGTTTCGCTCAGGTTACTTAGTTTTGCCCAGGAAAATGGTCAGCGTGCTGGTATTGGCCAGCTGATCGCCGGCATTCGGATTGGTGTACTGCACATAAGAATCCGCCGTATTGCCATCATCGAGCTGAGTGACATCAACATTCTGAATTCCAAGCGGATTCAAAATTTCCTGTGCCTCAGCGAGAGTCTTGCCTCGTAGCTCCGGAATCACAACAATTTGCTCCCCATAGGAGGGGTTCAATAGATCAATGCCATCTGGGTTCAAGAAAGTTAGTCCATCTATTTTTTGACCACTTGCATCAACCGCAGTGATTTCAGTTACGGGGTTACCATCAAGACGCAATCCGTTTACCGCAGGCATGTTCATAAGAGTTTGCTGGATCTGTTCTACATACGAGATGCGATTCTCGGTAAGAATTCCTGTGAGTGGCAACAGCACGATTGCGAGCAGGTTTAGTGGAACCAAGATGAAACTGAAGAACTTATTGGTAAACCACTTCTTGCGGCCCCACTGAACGCTCAGGAAGGTAAGTCCAAGCAAAATAATCCAGCTTGTCGAGGTATTCAAATATTCTCGATAACCCCAAATAAAATTCCAGGCTATAAATGCTCTCAACACCCACCAGAGTGGTCGAATTGAAATACCAAACTCAAGTAACGAGTTAGTGACAGCGAATTTTCTAAACCTGGCTTCAATCCTTGAAACTATGACTTTTGGATTGACCAGAGAAAGTCGTTTTGGCTTCTCGGAAACTCCGGCAGCCTCACGGAGTTCGGCTGCAAAAATTTCGGGAGAACCAAGTTCGAACGCATCGCCCTCATCTGCTTGACGTTCGGCGAGGCTTGCCTCAAGGTCGCCAGTGAGTTCGTCAATGGTTGCTTTTGGTAGATCTTTGAGCTCAGCGCGAACAGCTGCAGCGAAGTCTTTGATAGTTGAGTCAGTCAGGGTTTCCATTATTTTCCGCCTTTTGCTCGTTTGGTTGGTTTTGGTGAATCAAGAAGTGAGCTCATCTTGGAGCTGAAGTCATTCCATGTTTTACGCTGCTCGGAAAGCATCCTTTTGCCTGTGTCGTTGATGCCGTAGTACTTGCGGTGGGGGCCGTCTTCTGAGGCCACCACGTAGCTGGTTAGGGCGCCGGCTGTGAAGAGACGGCGGAGCGTGCCGTATATCGATGCATCTCCGACATCCTCGAGCCCGGCAGCCTTTAGTCTGCGAACAATGTCGTAGCCGTAGCCATCTTCATGCTCGATCACGGCAAGCACGGCTACATCAAGCACGCCTTTGAGTAACTGGGTTGAGTCCATGTTGCTCCTTTCACTGAGAACACTATTACACATTGCGTAGTAGTGCGCAATAGAGAATTTCGCGCGTGTCGCGAAAGAAGTCGTTGCTGGGCTGATTCAGCCGTGTTACTTTTGTCTTGTCGGAGGCAAGAGCCCGAGAAAGAATGCCTAAGAACCAGCCGGACGGCTGATTCTTAGGCAAACGCATTTAAACGGGACTCGTGATTAGTTCAACTCTGTCCGCGATGAGATTTCTATGCTTCCCGCCTCTTGCAAACGACCACGCCAGAATGTCTGCAAGCCAAAGACCTTCGTCTTGAGCTGGTGATGCAAATGCAAATTCAAAGTCTCTAGCAGTGTTGTTTTTAATCCAGGTAAGTATTTTCTTGTCACGTTGCATTTCGGTAGAAGTTTCAATTGTTATGTGCTTTATGGAACCCCATAGTTTATGGACCGATGCAACAATAAACAGATTTTTTCTTGCTTCAATGAAATTGGATTTCCTTACCGGCTGTTCGAGAATGAGGCACCTCCATTCTTGTATTTTCACTACGGATTTGAGAATCTGAATTCGTCTTGAATCACTCTCAGTGTGCATGTGAATTCGTGATTGCCCTTTAAGTCTTAACTTTTGCAATTCAGAGCGGGTTGTTGCCAAGTGATTGGCTGGAATAGCGACAATACAAAGTCTGTACTTTTTTGCGACAGACTCATCAACAAATGCGAAGTATTCGTACATGGTTCATGTTCTCGTGAACCACCCACAAATTAATTATTGGATTCTTAACTGTGAATAAGTGCATTCGCACTTAAGTTGATTATGGTTCGAGGCGGTTTGGACCGCGGAACAGGTAACCAACCTCGCGGATGTTTGGCTGGTGAAGAAGCAACATCAATACGCGGATTAGACCCATACCGAAACCACCGTGTGCTGGTGCTCCGTACTTGAAGAAGTCGAGGTAGGTCTGTAGGCCTTCAGGTTCTAGACCCTTCTGTTTTACCTGCTCGATGAGCACGTCGAGACGGTGTTCACGCTGAGCGCCGGTAGTGATCTCGGTGCCGCGCCAGATGAGGTCGTAGCTCTTGGTGAGTGCCGGGTTGTCTTCGTGTCGCATGTGATAGAACGGACGCACTGTAGCTGGGTAGTCGGTAACGAAAACGAATTCGTGGCCGAACTTTTCCTGCACGTGAGCCGCGATCTGTCGCTCGCCCTCAGGATCGAGGTCGCCGCCGCGTAGCACTTCGTGTCCGCGTTCCTTGATGATGTCGATTGCGTCGCTAAGTGTGATGCGTGGGAATGGGATGCTTGGTACAACTACGTCAACGTCGAAGTGCTTCTTGATTTCTTCGCCGTGCTTCTCGGCAACAGCCTTGATTGCAACGTGCAGCAATTCTTCTTGCAGCGCCATGATGTCTTCGTGTGAATCGATCCACGAGACTTCCATGTCGACTGAGATGAACTCGGTGGCGTGACGTGAGGTGAATGATGGGTCGGCGCGGAATACTGGGCCGATTTCGAAGATGCGACCGAAGCCAGCCATCATCGCCATCTGCTTGTAGAACTGAGGTGACTGCGCAAGGTAAGCGTGAGTCTCGAAGTACTCGAGCTTAAAGAGTTCAGCGTTTGACTCAGATGCGCTCGCCATCAACTTGGGTGAGTGAATCTCGATGAAGTTGTTGGCTGTCCACCATTCGCGCCAAGCCTGTTCGATTGTGGTTTGAATCTGGAAAACCAAGTTCATCTCGGTGCGACGAAGGTCGAGGAAGCGCCAGTCGAGACGCTTGTCGATTGAGGTGTCGTCGGCGATTGGGCTAATTGGGTCGGCAAGGGTGACAATCTCGATGTCGTCGAGCTGAATCTCAAGACCGCCGAGCTTAACGCGCTCGTCGTGCACCAGGCGTCCGTGCACCCAAATGAATGAACCCGCGGTGAGGGTAGAGATCTTTGCCGCGAGCGCGTCGTTCTCGTCTGGCTGGTCGCCGACTACCGGACGAGGGTAGGTCACCTGAACGTCGCCTGACTCGTCGCGAAGGATTACGAACTGGATGCGCTTCTGATCGCGAAGCTTCTCGACCCATCCGCCGAGGACGACCGGGCCGTCCTGGCTAGCAGCCAAGTCTTTGATGAGGGTGCGATTGCGCATGGAATCCTTGCTGTTGGTTCTCTGGGAGGACGAACTAGTGCTCTGAATGGCAAGTTTAGCCGAGGGTACCCAGGTGGCGTGCTTTACGGACGACTTCCGCATTTCCACTTGAGCGAGCGCGGACAATCAATGGCCAAGCTGGCTGCCGATGAACTTGCGGCTAGCGGGCGCCCGGTAAAACACCTGGTTTCGTCACCACTGCTGCGCACCCAGCAGTCGGCAGAACCGCTTGGCGAGAACTTCGGCTTGGATGTGCTCACCGACGAGCGCCTGATTGAGCCATACAACGTCTTTGAGGGGCGCAAGCTCGGGGCCGGCCACATTGCCGTGCGCCCACACCTTTATTACCACCTGCGTAATCCGCAGCAGCCCACCTGGGGAGAGCCATATCAAGCGATTGCTGACCGCATGTTGGCTGCCATGGATTCGATTGCCGACGACGTCGATGGCGGAGACGCCGTGCTGGTTAGTCATCAACTGCCGATTTGGGTTGTGCACCTGGCAGCGGCTGGCGAGAAGTTTGCCCACAACCCGCGCAAGCGCCGTTGTGCTTTGTCGTCTATTACCAGCTTTGAGAAGCAGGATGGACGCTGGGTCGAAGTGGATTACCGCGATCCGGGAGCAGCATTGCTTGCGATAGACAAAGGTGCAGTTTGATGAGGGTGGCGATTCAGAAGTTAGTGGCAGTCGCGCTCGCGGTGTCTTCGGTATTTGCGCTCAGCGGCTGCGCCGCAAGTGATCCACTCGCGCAGCAGTACAAAGCTGGCGACAACAAAAACTACATTGCCGGCGATGGAACGGTTCGCGAATTCGCCGAGGAAAATCGCGGTGCTCCAATTGAGTGGGTTGGTACCACCGAGAGCGGTGGAGTACTCAAGAGCTCACAACTGACTGGTGTGGTTGTAGTCATGAATTTTTGGTACGCCGGTTGCGCGCCATGTCGTGCTGAAGCACCTGAGCTAGTTGCGCTCAATAAAGAATTCACCGGACAAAAAGTTCAGTTCATTGGTGTGAATGTTCGTGACAGCGCTGCAACAGCTGCCGCGTTCGAGCGCAAGTTCAACATCGTTTGGCCATCAATAATGGATGCAACCAGCGGATCAGTTTTGCTGGCGTTCACCGGTGTGGTCACTCCGCAGGCAGTACCGACAACTTTGGTAATTGATGGCAAGGGTCGAGTGTCAGCTCGTGTACTCGGACGCATCGAAAAGGGAACGCTCAAGGCACTCATTAAAACTGCGGTGAGTGAAAACAAGTGAATTCAGTAATTCTTGATGGATCACTTATTGCGGCGCTACCGATTGCATTGCTTGCCGGTTTGGTTTCGTTTTTGAGTCCATGCGTTTTGCCGCTAGTACCTGGTTATCTCGGTTACGTTTCTGGCCAAGCTGCGCCAAAGTCGCGAGTGGTACTCGGTGTGATTTTGTTCGTGCTCGGATTCACTTTGGTGTTTGTCGGTTTGGGTGCTGCTTTTGGCGGGTTTGCCGCGGTGGCGAAGCTCGGCGGCGCGCTTCTGCTTCAGCAGATTCTCGGCGTAATCGTCGTGGTTTTCGGGCTAGTGATGATTGGACAGTTCAGCTTCTTGCAGCGCTCATTCAAGCCCAGCTGGCGCCCGCGCATGGGACTGGTTGGCGCTCCGCTGCTAGGCATTGCCTTCGGTTTGGGCTGGACTCCTTGCATTGGCCCGACGCTCGGTTCAGTGCTCGCTCTGACTCTCGATGCCGGTCAGGCTGGACGAGGTGTGATTTTGACCATCGCATATTCGATTGGTCTCGGGCTGCCATTTGTTTTGCTCGCGGCTGGTTTTGCCTGGGCAACAAAGTCTGTTGCGTTTGTGCGCAAAAACATTCGCGCATTTAACATCGCCGGTGGCGTGCTTCTTATGATTCTTGGCTTGATGATGGTCTCAGGTTTGTGGACTAACTTCATTGAATACATTCAGGTGGTGAACAATGGCTTCATCCCGTCAATCTGATATTGAATCTCCAGAAATCGGCCTGCGTGGTTGGGCTCGTTGGTTCTGGCGTCAACTCACTTCGATGCGTACTGCATTGATTTTGCTTTTGGCACTTGCCGCCGCTGCAATTCCGGGATCGGTTTATCCGCAGCGAAGCGCCGACCCGAATGGCGTTACACAATTTTTAGATAACCAACCTGAACTTGGAAAAGTTCTGGATGCTTTCCAACTTTTCGATGTTTACACATCTGTTTGGTTCAGTGCGATTTACATTTTGCTTTTTGTCTCGCTCATCGGCTGTGTAATTCCGCGTGCGCAGCTGCACTACAAAGCTCTGCGTTCGGCTCCGCCTGTCGCACCAAAATTGTTCTCTCGCATGCCGGCGCACAAAGTAGTTCGCGCACGCAAAACCAATTTGATTTCTCACGCAGAAAAGATATTGAAGTCGCAGGGTTATCGAGTTGTAGTTACCGGTAAGTCGGTTGCGGCAGAGCGTGGTTACCTTCGTGAAACCGGAAACCTGGTTTTCCACTACGCGCTTATCGGTGTGCTTATTGCGGTGGGTGTCGGTGGCGGTTTGAGCTACAGCGGCCAGCGCGTTTTGGTAGAGGGCGACACCTTCGTCAACAACCTCACCGGATACGACTCGATCTCGCCGGGAACATTCTTTAACGAGAGCCGCCTCACTCCATTCAGCGTGACTCTGAACAAGTTCACCGTGAACTTCGACATCCAGAACAAGACCAACCTCGGCACTCCGCTCGATTTCCGGGCCGACGTCACCAGCAAGGTGGGGATCAACGGCAAGCCGGCCAACTCAACCATTCGAGTCAACGAGCCGCTGGAGCTGCCGAACGCCAACCTGTACCTCACCGGCAACGGCTATGCCCCGGTGGTCACCATCCGCGATGCCAAGGGAAATGTGGCCTTTTCGGGGCCAACCGCCTATCTGCCGCAGGACAAGAACTACACCTCGCTCGGCGTGATCAAGGTGCCAGATGCCCAACCAGAGCAGTTCGGCATCATCTCGTTCTTCTACCCAACCGCTGAGAAGCTCACCACCGGCGCCCTCACCTCCATTTATCCGGATCCGATCAACCCGAAGCTCACAATGAATGTCTACGTGGGCGATTTAGGCCTAGATGGTGGAGTGCCGCGAAACGTGTACTCGCTAGATATCGCAAAGATGAAGCAGGTAGCCGGCGGAAAGAGCGGGGTAAAGGGCATTGAGCTGGATATCCACCAGACCGCCAAACTGCCAAATGGCATGGGTACCGTGACATTTGATTCGCTCAAGCGTTATGTATCTCTTGATGTGAGTTACAACCCCGGAGCGGGATGGATTTTGTTCTTCGCGTTGTTAGCACTTGCAGGGCTAGTGCTGTCGCTGTTGGTACCGAGACGTCGAGTTTGGGTGCGTCAAACTTCCGGTGGTTATGAACTTGCGGCACTGGCTCGCGGTGATGATCCGGTTTTGACGGTAATCCTGGATGAACTTGCAGAAGAGATAAAGAAGGCGAAATGAAAAGCATCGTTTTGAATCAGGGACTAGCGAATGTATCGCTTATCTTTATTTACGCTGCGATGGCACTTTACACAATCTCATTTGTATCTTTCGCACTTCACCTTGCTCGTCGCGTGAGCGACAAAAAGAAGGTTCGCGAGGCTGCCGGACCGCTAGAAAAATTTGCCATGACCATGATGATTATCGCGGCGCTCTCTCACGGTGTTGGTGTTGTGCTACGTGGAATCTCGGCATCACGCGTGCCATGGGCAAACATGTATGAGTTTTCGATTACCGGAAGTTTTGTAATCGTTGCAATTTTCTTGGCCGCACTTTTCTTTGTGCTGGATATTCGAATCATCGCCGTGATGGTTAGCGGATTCGCGCTGCTTGTACTTGGCGCGGCAACCACCTGGTTCATCGTCGACGTGAAATCGCTAATGCCAGCGCTGCAGAGCTACTGGTTGGTGATTCACGTAACCGTGGCAATTTTGGCCACATCATTCTTCAA
>JBEGPH010000072.1:0-4562 GCA_041181555.1 Actinomycetota bacterium
GGATAGAGCATCTGACTACGGATCAGAAGGTTGGGGGTTCGAGTCCCTCCAGGCGCACAAAAACCCGGTTTCTTCTCACGAGAGCCGGGTTTTTACTTTGTCCGGCCCGGCCCGGCTATAAGGGTCAAATTTCTCAAAACGCCAGCCAAGTGAAATAACTTGCATATTGACTTGTATACAGAGTAGGATACAAGTATCAAATTTTGAGTAAGAGGGGCCAAGTGACTACTAAATCTTCTTCAGATGCCGCAGCTGTTCGGGATCAGTACCTAGTTGCTCAGGTAATTAGAGAGATAGCCGCGATTGTGGGGGCTGAAAACGTCAATTCCGATCCTGAGGCTCTTTTCGAACAGTCAGCTGACTGGTCCTGGATTTCACAGCATCTGAAGCACAAGTCGATGCCTGTGCCAACCGCAGACATTTATGTTCGTCCTGGCACCCCAGAGGAAGTTGCTGAAGTTCTGCGGGTTGCCTGCGAGTACAAGATTCCGGTGGTTCCACGAGGAGGCGGGTCAGGTACCCAGGGTGGAACCTTTGCCATTTACGGCGGAATTGCCATGGACCTTCGCCGTCTAGACAAGGTGCTTCACATCGATGAGGTTTCCATGGTGGTAACAGCTGAGGCTGGTATCGAAGGACCTGAATTAGAAAAAATCTTGAACGCCAAGGGTTTGACAATGCCTCACTACCCAGGATCGTTTCACTTCGGGGCAACTTTGGGCGGTTATTTAGCAGCGCGAGGTTCTGGTGTGGTTTCGACAAAATATGGAAAAGCAGAAGACCTTGTTCTTCAACTCGAAGCGGCTGTGCCTCCTGGAAAACTAATCGAAACCATGAAGGTGCCAAGTCACGCTTCTGGCCCAGGAATTATTCAAACCATTGTTGGTTCCGAAGGAACTCTTGGAATTATTACCAAGGCAACCATGCGAATTGAACGCATCCCAGAGTCGATGGAATTCCTTGCGTATGGATTCTCGGATATTTCAAAAGGTATCGAAGCGGCTAGACGAATCATGACTGATCGTTGGCGACCAGCCGCAGTTCGTCTTTACGATGAAGCAGACACCGCAAAGCTTTCTTCTTGGTTGAACCT
Source organism: Actinomycetota bacterium (assembly GCA_041181555.1). Lineage (GTDB taxonomy): Bacteria > Actinomycetota > Actinomycetes > Actinomycetales > Microbacteriaceae > Rhodoluna. Next base: position 1,094 of record JBEGPH010000072.1, read on the forward strand.
CGGCATTGATGGCGTTCTTCTAATCATCATGTGCGACGGAGTGAAAGAACTCACAGAACTCGAGAGTCGCGAAATAGCGAAAATTTGTGAAGCAGTTGGTGGAAAATCTCACGGATCTGAAATTGGTAAGACCTGGTGGGATGGAAAATACGAACCGTTCAAGCACGGAAACATTCCTGCACCACCTCAAATCTTTGGCACAACAGATACCTGTGCACGTTTCGAAGATTTGGAAAAAATTTATTGGGCAAAGAAGAAAGCAATCGAAGAAGGATTTGCTGAATACAAAGCTCGATACTCAGCTCACTTTTCACACTGGTTTCCTTGGGGTGGCATGATTTATGACCGCTTCTACATTGACAATGGCCCGGAAGATTCGGCAGAAGCTATAGCGCTGCACGACCGGGTATGGAATGCTGCAATTAAGGCGAGCTTGGACAACGGAGGCTCGCTGAATGAACACCACGGTGTTGGTCTAAAGCTCGGCAGATTCATGCGAGCTCAGCACGGCGCCGCCTTTGATTTACTCGTTGGAGTAAAAGACGCCTGGGATCCGGATGGAATCCTAAATCCAGGGAAACTCGGATTTGGACCACCGAAAAACGGACGTTATTAGCAGCATTTCCGAATTCATATAGAAAGGAAAATCATGCACCTATCAATGCACAACTGGATGCGCGCAGAACCGATTGAGGTAACAATCGCGCGTCTGGCGAAATATGGTTACAAAAGCATTGAGATCAGCGGCGAACCAGAGCAGTTTGGTCTCAATGGAAGTAAAGACACAAAGAAACTTCTTGATGACTACGGTCTGAAGTGTTGGGGCTCCGTGACATTGATGTTGGGAGAGCGCAACCTAGTGGCAGCAGATGCAGGCAAGCGTGCTGAGTCTGTTCAATACACCAAAGACTGCATCACGATGGTGAAAGAACTAGAAGGCACTGAGATGACTGTTGTTCCTGCAACAGTTGGCAAGATCACTCCAGATGCCACTCCAGACGAAGAGTGGAAATGGGCTGTCGAATCAATGCAGGAAATTTACGAGCACTCAGAAAAGGCTGGCATTCGCCTAGCACTCGAACCGCTAAACCGATTTGAAACTTACTTTTTGAATCGTGCTGAGCAGGCAATGGCGCTAGCTGAAGCAACTGGTCCAAACTGTGGAGTATGTCTTGACGCATTCCACATCAACATCGAAGAAGCCGACCTTTACGAGGCAATTAGAAGCACAAAGGGACGTCTAACTGATTTCCACGTTGCAGAGAACAACCGTATGCCAGCTGGCCACGGTGACTACGACTGGAGAAAAGTTATCGATACCTTGAAGAGCATTGGTTACGACGGCGCATTGACAGCGGAGTTTGTGGCGCCTATCGACCGCACTCCTGCAAACCACTACAAGAATGCGCTTGAAACCAATTTCGACAATGTTGACATCAGTCCTGAGCAGCTAAAGTTCATCATCGATCACGGTTCTAGCATTCTTACTGAGTCGTTCTACGACTGGTTGGTAGAAGAGAACGCAAAGACCCTATTGCCTTTGATCTGATCAAAGTGAATAAATCAGTTCTCATAATCGCTACTCTCGACACGAAAGGTCCTGAAGCGGCGTATCTTCGCGACGGGCTAAATCGGCTCGGGATCGAAACGACTGTGATCGATTCCGGGATTCTTGGAGAGCCGTTGGGCATTACCCCTGACATCTCCAAAGAAGAGCTAGCGATTTCTGGCGGCACAACCATAGATAACCTGCGAAACGCAGGCACTCGAGGACGTGCTGTCGAGCAGATGAGAACTCTGGTTATCGAAAAGGTAAAAGAACTTCACTCCATGGGGCGGATCCTCGGTGCCATCGCTATTGGTGGCGCCGAGGGCTCCGTTATGGGTGCGGGCGCGATAATGCAACTACCGATTGGCATACCAAAGTTGGTTTTGTCGCCAATTGCATCGGGCAGACACGAATTTGGGCCATTGGTCGGCACAAGCGACATGTTTGTCATGCACACAGTGATAGACATCCTTGGTTTGAACCACATCTCAAAAACCATCTTTGACAATGCGATTGCGGCGATGGCCGGTCTGGTCAAGCACGGTCATGCACTCACCCCACCTCCAGCAGGTAGCAAGTACGTAGCGGTGACCATGCTCGGAAATACCACCACAGCTGTTATGGCACTGCAAGATGAGCTCAGCAAAGACGGTTATGAAGTGGTCACTTTCCACGCCAATGGCGTTGGCGGACCAGCAATGGAAGATCTCGCTGAAGCGGGTCAGTTTGTTGGGGTGATTGACTTCACGCCTTCAGAAATTGTCGGAACCATCGTTGGGGGAATCCACTACGGGGGCGACCGCCGAATGAAGCGAGTTGGAGCACTCGGTATTCCGCAACTGATGGTCACCACCTGTGTTGACTTTTCAGTGCACCACACGACATCTATGTCTGAGAAATTCAAGAATCGACCAATTTACGATCACAATCCAGAATTTGCCCTAGCTCGATGCACAAAAGAGGAGATGGGCGAAATTGGCGCATACTTTGCGGAATGCGCAAACGCTTCACGTGGACCAGTTGAAGTAATTATTCCTGAGCATGGTTATTCAATTCCAAATGTGCCTGGTGGCGTTTTTTGGGATCGAGATGCCGACGCGAATTTCGAAAAGGAATTACTAAACAATCTGAATCCAAATATTCCGGTTACCAAGTTGCCAATGCATGCAAACTCACCTGAGTTTGGCGTAGCGGTAGCAAAAGAGTTTTTGTCACTAATGAATTCAACGAAAAATTAAAGGAGAAAATTATGTCTAGCTACATCACCCCGCCTCGCAAAGTGCCACACATCACAACAGGCGATGATGCCTTCCGTAGTAAATTCCGTTCATGGAACCTGGCAGACCTCTCCTACGTAGACATCAATAACTACCTAGCAGAAAAAGACGTAGTCCTCGTGCCGATGGCAAGTACCGAACAGCACGGACCTCACCTACCTCTCTACACAGACACCATTACCGCGGTCGAAGTTTCTGCTCGAGTATCAGAGCAGATTGGCATCCTTCACACTCCACCAATTTGGACAGGATATTCTCCGCAGCACATGTACGGACCTGGACAAGGCCGAGGCACCATCACCGTTCGAGCTGAGACTCTAAATAATTTGATGTATGACGTTGCGAGATCGCTGATTCACCACGGATTCAACCGAATCATTTTCGTAAACGGACATGGCTCGAACATCAAGGTCGTTGACCCAGTTCTTCGTAAGTTGCGTTATGAAACAAACGCACTGATCGGCTTTGTGAAGCCATACATGGAGCGATACACCGGTGTTCTAGCCGGGCTCATGGAGAACCCACCAGAGGAAACCCCTGGTTGGCACTCAAGTGAGCTAGAAACTTCGCAGGACATGGCTTGGAATGACGGGTTGGTTAGAATGGAGAGAGCGTCGGATACTCGTGCTCACACTCCTGAATT
>JBEGPH010000073.1:0-4489 GCA_041181555.1 Actinomycetota bacterium
TTTGGAATGTTGTCGCACGAAACTAAAGCGATTGGTGCGCCAACCAAACGACGGCGCATATCGAGTGCAAATGCCAAACGATTTATTGCTGGTGCTGGATTTTCTAAATCCAATTTTCCGTCTTTGGTGAATCCGTAACCGGCTTCAGTAATGGTTAGCGTAACAATGGAAATTTCTGGCTTGGCGAGAGTGTTGGTGAATTCGGTGACGTTCATGCCATCTTCGGCCCGAACGATACGATCGATTACTTCAAACTTGTCGCCGTCGGGACCACGCTCGATCAGTGTGTATAGGCCATCCTGCTCGCTGAGTTGAAGCGCTGCCGTTGCCGAGCGGCCGGTGAATGCCACCACGCCCCACTCGTTGTTCTGATCAACCTGCTGCGTGTACCAAATCTGGTGCGCTTTTGCGAAAGCACCGATTCCGATGTGAACGATTCGCTCCGGCGCGAGGTCTAAGGCCCGTCCGGTTTTCGCTGCGAAGTTAGCGCGGTTGAGTTTCAAAGCTTGAACGCCTCCCTAGGAACGCGGTCAACCAAATCCACGGCAATACTGCGCGCCTGTTCGCGAGTAATTCGGCCGGCTGAAACCAAGCGGGCAAGGTATAGGCAGTCAACTCGACGAGCCATTTCGTGTCGCACCGGAATAGATAGGAAGGCACGAGTGTCATCGATAAAACCGGAGCCGCGGTAAAAACCTGCAATCTCGGTTACTTTTTCGCGGAAACGCAGTGCTGAATCTGGAGCATCGAAGAACCACCATGGGGCACCAACTCGCACTGCTGGATAAAAGCCGGCAAGCGGAGCAAGTTCTCGGTTCCATACGTTCTCATCGAGAGCAAACAAAATTAGTGTGAGGTTTGGATTGGTTCCGTACTTGTTCAAGAGAACACGCAAGTTGTTGGTGAATTCAACAGCGACTGGAATGTCGTGCCCGGTGTCTGGTCCAAATTTTTCAAAGGTTTCTGTGCTGTGATTTCTAAATACGCCGGCGTGCACAGTCATTACTAATCCGTCTTGAGTACTCATTCGAGCCATCTCGGTGAGCATGTGACCAGCAAACTCGCGAAGCTCGTCTTGGCTTGCAGTGCCATTTAGAGCGGCATCAAAAATCTTTGCAGCAGAAGGTACATCCAAATCTGCTGTGTACGGTTCGTAAACTCCATGGTCGGTTGACACTGCGCCACGTTGCTTAAAGAAAGCACGGCGGTTTTCGAGCGCAGAAACAAAATTCTTGTAATTCACTTCAGCAAGATTTGCCGATGCAATTAGTTTTGCAACATTGGTCTTCCAGTTGTTTGCACGAGGATCCAGGTAGGCATCTGGCCTAAAAGTTGGAATAACTTTTCCGTTGAAGTTTGCGCTGTGCTTCAGAGCCGCGTGAAATTCCAAACTGTCGGTTGGATCATCGGTCGTGGCAAGTACTTCGATGTTGAATCTTGAAAAGAGTGCTAGAGGCAAAAATTCTGGACGACCCAGGTGTTCGGCAATTGTGTCGTAAAGGTGCTGAGCATTTTCAGCATTCGGGGTTTCATCGATGCCAAAGAGCTGCGAGAAAGTTGAGGTAAGCCAGTAACCGGATGCCGTGCCGGCCAGCAGGTGCCAGTTTGAGCAGAGGATTGCCCAGGCCTTGCGGGCAGACTCCTCATCGGTTTTCCCCTTTCCCAAATCCGCGAGCGTGAAGCCCTGGGCGTGAAGTAGACGGGTCACGTAGTGATCGAAGTAGATAAAGAGCTCGGCAGGGTTGGTGAAAGGCTTATTTTCGGCAAGCATCCGAGGGTCCACGTGTCCGTGCGGCGAAATGATTGGCAGCTTTTCCACTAGCCCGAAAAGCTCGCTGGCCAAGGCAATCTCGGCTTCGGTTCCGCTAAATAGTCGGTGCTGGTTCATTTCGCCTCCCATGGACTAATTTGACCAGTTTTGGCAAATTTTGTCAATCGGTTGCCAAGCCTAGAAGCCTGTTGTGACGGGATTGTTACATTCATGATTAGGCCTTGGCCTTACCGGTTGATTCGCGCACCAGGAGGCTGGTTTTTAGCTCGGATCGGTGCAGAGGCACATCCTCGCGGTCTTTGTCGAGTAGTTCGAGAAGCATGGTGATGGCATCTCTACCCAACTGCTTGAGCGGAAGCTGAATCGTGGTGAGAGCCGGATTGGTGAAATCGCTACCGAAGATGTTGTCGATGCCGATGATACTCAGATCCTGCGGCACCTTCAGTCCTCGAGCCTGAGCCGCACGAAGCAAACCGATTGCAACCAGGTCGTTGTAGGCAATTACAGCAGTCACGCCAGAAGCAAGCACTCGATCAAGTGCATCGTTACCGCCCTGAAGGGTCGGCGGGTTTGGCCCAATTTCAACAATCGAAACCTTTTCCTTCAACGCTGCCTTCATGAAAAGCTCCCAACGAAGTTTTCCCATCCATGAGGTGATTGGGCCGCCGAGAAAGGCGATGTTCTTGTGACCAAGGGCTGCCAAGTGTTGAATTGCCTCGGTAGTACCGGGTTCGAAGTCGGGAACTACGTCGTGCACACCAGGCACAGTTTGGTTAACCAGGACGGTTGGCTTCAGTTCATTGATGCGCTGAATGTCTTCATCTGGAAGGCGAGTGGTCACCAGCAAAACTGCATCCACGGTAGGCAGTACGCGCTGAAGAATAGTTTCTTCGTCGCTACTGGATTCCTGTGACTCGGCGTTCAAGAGAACATAGCCATGCTCGGCGGCAACTTCTCCCGCCCCGCGGATTACCGAGAAGAACACCGGGTTGGTGATGTCGGCCATCATAAGCGCGATGGTTTTGGTGCGTCCGGTGGGAAGTGCTCGGGCGAAAGGATTTACCACGTAGTTGAGTTCCTTGGCCGCAGCGCGGATCTTGGCTTCGGTCTTGGCGCTGATTCGCCCAGGGGTAGTCAGGGCACGAGAAACTGTTGACGGGTTTACCCCGGCCAGCTCGGCAATGTCGTAAATGGTTGCAGCACCAGTCAGCTGTTTTGCTGGTTTCTGGGTCTTGGTCGGCAACTTTTACTCCTGTTTGGCAACTTTTGGAAACTTTGGAAACTAATTTCCAAAGTCTAACGGTTAGGCGGTCTGGGCCTGCTTCAGCATCAGTTTGCGACGCTCCTCGCGACGCACAGCCTGACGATCCGGGTCTGGCACCGGCGATGCCATAAGCAAACGCTGGGTGTAAGGATGGGTTGGCTTGACGGTCACCTGCTGGGCCGGGCCCTGCTCCACAATTTCGCCCTTGAACATGACTGCGACATCGTGACTGATGTGACGAACCACATCGAGATCGTGCGAAACAAACAGATACGAGATTCCGGTGTCTTTTTGAATCTGCAAGAACAGATCCAAGATGCGAGCCTGAGTGGTTAGGTCGAGAGCAGATACTGGCTCGTCACAAACAATCAGCTTTGGTGAGAGTGCAAGAGCACGTGCAATAGCAACGCGCTGACGTTGTCCTCCAGAAAATTCACGAGGCAAACGCTGAAGTGAATCTGCTGGCAATCCAACTTGATCAAGCAGCTGAGCGATGCGCTGCTTTGCTGCGCCACCTTCCATGCCGGCAATCTGAAGTGGTTCTGCAAGAATCTGTCCGATTTCCATCGACGGGTTTAGCGAAGTGTAAGGGTCTTGAAAAACAACCTGAATGTCTCGACTCAAAGATCTGCGTTCTCTGCGTGACGCGTGAGAAATGTCTTTGTCTTCGAACAAGATTTTTCCTGAGGTTACCGGAGCGAGACCAAGTATTGCGCGACCGAGAGTTGTCTTACCCGATCCAGACTCACCAACCAGACCGAGGGTCTTACCTGACTCAACTTGAATCGAAACGCTGTGCAATGCCTTGAATCCGGTTTTACCAAATCCTTTTGCAGGGTAAGTAACATCGAGATTCTCAACCTTGAGTAATTGCTTAGTCATAATTAGTCCTTCGCATTTCCGGTGAGCATAGTCATTGGAGTTTTACCCTCGAGCATTGAGCCGAGTAGAACCTGGGTGTACTTCTCCTTTGGTGAACGAAGCAAACTACGAACGTCGCCACCTTCAACAACGCGTCCGTGCTGCATAACTACAACACGATCGGCAAGGTCGGCGATTACACCAAAGTTGTGAGTCACCAGCAAGAGACCCATGCCAAGTCGCTTCTGCAAATCACGCAGTAGATCAAGTACTTCCGCCTGAATGGTCACATCTAGAGCTGTAGTTGGCTCATCGGCAATCAGTAGATCTGGCTCGCAAGAGATAGCTCCGGCAATGAGCACACGCTGGGCCATACCGCCAGAAACCTCGTGCGGGTAGGCCTTGAACACGCGCTCTGGGTTTTGAATGCCAACCATGTCGAGCAGCTTGAAGACGCGCTCACGTGCCTCGGCCTTGGAAACCCCCAGGGTTTTCACGATCGGACGAACCAACTGATAACCCACGGTGAAATTTGGGTCTAGGTTGCTCATTGGCTCCTGCGGAATGTAAGCGATGCGCTTGCCGCGGAACTG
>JBEGPH010000074.1:0-4471 GCA_041181555.1 Actinomycetota bacterium
CTAAATCTCGTCACCGAGGAAGAATCCAAAGCCGTCAGCGGAGTTGGCAGGCCAAGCCTTCAAGTTACAGCCTCAAATAAAGTTGTTGCCTTTGCGGTCAATCCAGATATTGATGCTGTGACCGTGGGGCTGGTTGGTCTTGGTGGTGCAGTGCTAAAGCGTAAGCGTCAACCGCTTGGAACGCCGGTCAGACCCGAAAAGGTAGTGCAAGTGGCGGCAAACATTATTTCCGACATGCGTGCCGAGTTTTCTCCTGATATGCAGATCGCCGGAATTGGCTTGGCAATTCCGGGGCAGGTGCGATTGGCAGATGGAGTGGTTCGACTTGCACCTCACCTCGACTGGGTGGAAATCCCGATCGTCAAAATGATGAACCAGGCAACCGGCCTGCCGGTTTGGGCCGACAACGATGCATCGATTGCTTGCAACGCCGAGCACACTTTTGGAGCCGCACGAGATTGCGACGACATGGTTTACCTTTTTGCCTCTACCGGCGGAATCGGCGGGGGCGTTATTATCGACGGACATCAACTGAGGGGAACTGCCGGTTACGGCGGAGAACTTGGTCACGTGCGAATTACTTCAAGTTCCGATGTCGACTATTCCGGGCTACCTGGAACCCTGGAATCAGAAGTTCGACGAGAAGAAATCCTTGATGCCGTAAAGCTCTATGCGGCAACAGATGAAGAACTATTGCTGGCGATGGCCCAAACCCAAGACGCCAAGGCAATAAAAGCGATCCAGCGCCAAATCGATGTTCTAGCGATTGCCATTGCCAACTTTGTTAACATCTTCAATCCGCAAATGGTGATCCTGGGCGGCTACCTCTCCGGGCTCCTGGATTATGACTCTGATCGGCTTTTTGAGGGTGTCCGACGCCACTCGTTGACCTCGGCGAATGACTCTGTAATCATCCGGGCCGGCCAACTGGGGGCCAATTTGCTCATGATTGGGGCGGCAGAGGTGGCTTTCAACGAGCTGATGACCAATCCCTCAAAAACCTCGCTCCATATCGCCAAAATGAAGCGTCAAAAGGACGTAATCTAGGTTTGTAGTCTGAGACAACAAATTCAATAACAAAGCAATTACGTTACTCAAGCGTTACCAAAAATACGCCCTTTCGATTTGCACGGCTTTGTTGTTTCGGGCAACATAAACCCTAAGCTCATGGAATCCCGTGAGTCTTGCCGTGAGGGGTCTAGGCCTTTATCGGAAACAAAAACCAATTGGAAAGGGATCAAATGAAGAAGTCTTCATTGCTCACCATCACCGCTATCGCAGCGGTGGCAGTACTTGGTCTATCAGGTTGTGCAGCTAGCTCAACTGCTGGATCAAACCGTGCATGTGTAATTCTTCCTGACGCAGACTCAGGAACTCGTTGGGAGTCTGGCGACCGTCCAGCTCTTGAGAAGGGTCTAACCGACGCTGGATTCGAAGCTGACATCCAGAACGCTCAGTCAGACGCTGCAAAGTATGCAACTATCGCCGACGCACAGCTAACTAAGGGCTGTGGTGTTTTGGTACTAGTTGACTACCAGGGTGCAGGTATCGAAGTTGCTAAGAAGGCAAAGGCTCAGGGCGTTCCTGTAATCGCATACGACCGCCCAATCACTGGCGCTGACTACTACGTATCATTCGACAACAGCAAGGTTGGCGAGCTACAGGGTCAGATGATCGTTGATGGTCTAGCTGCTGCTGGCAAGGACATCAAGACCGCTAGCATCATCTACTCATCAGGTGACCCAACTGACGGAAACGCAAAGATGTTCCTTGACGGTGCATTGTCAGTTCTAGACGCTGCTGGTGCAAAGGCTGCGTTCACCATGACTGGTACCTGGGATGGCGCAAAGGCTGGAACTCTATTCGAGCAGGCATTCACTGCTGTAAAGGGTAAGGTCGACGCTGTTCTAGCTCCAAACGACAACAACGCTGCATCAATCATCGCGATCCTAGACAAGAACAAGCTAACTGTTCCTGTTTCAGGTCAGGATGCATCACTTGCAGGTCTTCAGAACGTACTTCTAGGCAAGCAGACCGCTACCGTTTACAAGCCATTCCAGCTTGAGGTAAAGGCTGCTCTCGAAGTAATCAGCAAGATCCTTGCAGGCGAGAAGTACCCAACCGACAAGACCCTAGCCGACGGAACTCCTTACGTTCACGTTGACCCAGTATCTGTTGGTGCAGACAAGGTTAAGGACGTTGTAGCAGACGGCAACGCAAAGGCTGCAGACATCTGCACCGCTGCAGTAGCTGCCGCTTGTGCAAAGTACGGCGTCAAGTAATAACTAAGTAGCAAAGGTTCTGGGCGCCAGCTTTCTGGTTGGCGCCCAGAATCGTTTCAAACGCAGCACAATCTAGGAAACAGGAGTTTGCCAATGAGCAACCCACTAATCGAACTTTCCGGAATCAAAAAGAGTTTCGGTCCAGTAGACGTTCTAAAAGGTGTAGACCTAAAGGTTTACCCAGGACGCGTCACCGCGCTAGTCGGCGACAACGGTGCTGGAAAATCAACCCTGATTAAGGGAATCGCAGGCGTTCAGCCTTACGACGAAGGTGTCGTAACTTTTGAAGGCACCGAAGTAAACCTCCACGATCCACGTCAGTCATCTGCGCTTGGTATCGAAGTGGTTTACCAGGACCTCGCACTTTGCGAAAATCTCGACATCGTGCAGAACATGTTCCTCGGTCGTGAGGAACTCACTCAGGGCACACTCAACGAAGCCGAAATGGAATTTGCCGCCGCAAAGGCGCTACAGAGTCTTTCGGTACGTACCGTGAAGTCCCTTCGTCAAAAAGTTTCATCGCTATCCGGTGGACAACGTCAGACCGTGGCAATTTCTCGCACAGTGTTGCGCGATGCCAAATTGGTAATTCTCGACGAACCAACCGCAGCACTTGGTGTTGCGCAGACCGAACAGGTGCTCAACCTGGTTCGTCGTCTAGCCGACAATGGTCTAGCCGTAATCATGATTAGCCACAACCTTCAGGATGTATTCCAGGTTGCTGATGACATCGCAGTTCTTTACCTAGGAAACATGGTTGCTCAGCTGGAGACCAAGAAGACCAACCACAACGAAGTTATTGGCTACATCACCGGCCTAAAGAGTCAGAAAGAAGGCAAGTAATGTCTGACCAGATCACTATCAAGACCGGTCAAGAGGGTTCGACCCTAGACCAAATCAAGGCTTACGGTTCTCGTTTCCGCAGTGGCGAGATGGGTGCCGTTCCAGCAATCGCGGCTCTGATTCTGCTTTTGCTTATCTTTAACTTTGTTTCGCCATACTTCCTAACCACCATCAACATTGCCAACCTGTTTGTTCAGTCGGCTACTTTGATGATGCTTTCGGCAGCGCTGGTATTCGTAATCATGCTTGGTGAGATTGACCTTTCTGCCGGTGTGACCGCTGGTACCGGTATGGCGATCTTCGTGAAGCTAAACCAGCTTGGTTGGGCTTGGCCACTCACACTCACCTTGGCATTTGTTTTGGGTCTTGCAACCGGCTGGGTGCTCGGCTTCTTCGTGGCAAAGATTGGTGTGCCATCATTCGTTATCTCGTTGGCCTTCTACCTAGCTTTCCCTGGTGTGATGCTTATCATCCTTGGTGAAGGTGGAGTTCTTCGCCTCGAGGTGCCAGAAATTACCGCGATTATGAACACCAATATGCCGCTCTGGGGTGGCTGGGTCATGCTCGCGGTTTGCTTGGTGCTGACTTTCGCAATGGGCTTCTGGGACCGCTCGCGTCGAATCAAAGTTGGGCTTCCAGCTCGTCCGCTTTCGATGCTGGCAATTAAGGTCGCCGGAATCGCGGTTCTAGGTGGTGCTGGTGTTTACCTGCTCAACCTTCCTCGCAGTTTGAACCCAACCTTCCCGGTGCAGGGTGTACCAACTGTTATTCCAATTGCACTGTTTATCTTGTTCGTCGGAACCTTCGTGCTTGACCGCACCAAGTTTGGTCGTTACATGTACGCGGTTGGTGGAAATCCTGAGGCTGCTCGTCGTGCCGGTATCAAGGTTGGCAAGATCCGAATTTATGCATTCATGATCTGTTCATTCCTCGCGATGATCTCAGGTGTATTCAACGTGTCACGTATCGGAAACGTGGAGTCATCAGCCGGACGAGCAATTGTGCTTTCGGGTGTTGCAGCCGCAGTGGTCGGTGGAGTGAGTTTGTTTGGTGGCCGTGGACGTTTGGTTCACGCAGCTATCGGAGCATTCGTTATCTCAATCATCGACAACGGATTGGGTCTAATCGGAATTCCGGCTGGTGTTTCATTCATCGTTACCGGAACCGTTTTGACCGTTGCCGCAACTGTGGACGCGCTTTCACGTAAACGCAGTGGAGGATCACTAACCCGCTCCTAAACGTAACAGCAATTTAGTAACACCCTCCTTTAGAAAAAGAGTCAAATGAAATTCACCAATGGATTCTGGCTGCTAAGGGAGGGTGTTTCACTTTCCAAAGCAGTTCAA
>JBEGPH010000075.1:0-4443 GCA_041181555.1 Actinomycetota bacterium
AATTGGCTCAATGAGGGTGGTTGGAGAGTAGTTATCGGTGCGGCGGATACCTTCCGTGCAGCCGCAGTAGAGCAAATTGCCACCTGGGCAGAACGAGCCAATGCGCAATTGATCAGACCAAAGACTGAGGGGCAAGATCCTGCTTCTGTTGCTTTTGAAACAGTTGAATTGGCGCTTCGCAATGATGCCGATGTAGCGATTATTGATACTGCCGGTAGATTGCAAAATAAAAAAGATTTGATGGCCGAGCTCGACAAGATCAAGCGTGTGGTTGAGAAGAATGCAAAGGTCTCTGAGACTCTTCTCGTGATCGATGCCACCACTGGGCAAAACGGCTTGGTGCAGGCTAAAGCATTTGCTGAAGTTGCTAACGTAACCGGAATTGTGCTCACCAAACTTGACGGCACTGCAAAGGGTGGAATTGTCTATTCGATTCAGCGCGAACTCGGAATTCCGGTTAAATTAGTAGGTGTCGGTGAAGGCATCAAGGACTTCGCGTTTTTCGACGCTAAAGAATTTGCAAGCGGATTGGTTGGGTAAGTGTTCGGCAATCTTTCAGATCGTCTTGTCGAGACGTTCAAGAACCTCAGGAGCAAAGGCAAGCTCAGCCCAGCTGACATCGATGCCACGCTTCGCGAGATTCGCCGTGCCCTACTTGAGGCCGACGTTGCCCTAGAGGTAGTCAAAGACTTCACCACCAAGGTGCGCGATCGCGCACTGGGTGACGAGGTTTCAAAGGCGCTGAACCCTGCACAGCAGGTGGTTCAGATTGTGAACGAGGAGCTTCAGGCCATTCTCGGCGGCGAGCAGCGTAAGTTGCAGTTCGCAAAGAACAAGCCAACCGTCATCATGCTTGCCGGTCTTCAGGGTTCGGGTAAAACTACCCTTGCCGGAAAACTTTCTAAGTGGCTAAAGGATCAGGGGCAGAATCCACTTTTGGTTGCTGCCGACCTTCAGCGACCAAACGCTGTGAATCAGTTGCAGGTAGTTGGTGATCGCGCCGGGGTAGAGGTTTTTGCACCAGAGCCAGGCAATGGCGTTGGTGACCCTGTAAAAGTTTCTAAAGAAGCAATCAAGCACGCAGACAAAAACAAGTTCAGCGTTGTGATTGTTGACACCGCGGGTCGTCTTGGTATCGACGAAGAGTTGATGAAACAGGCGCGCGATATTCGCAAGGCCACTGAACCAGACGAAGTGCTATTCGTTGTCGATTCGATGATTGGTCAAGACGCCGTAAACGTTGCCAAGGCTTTTGACGAAGGCGTTGGAATTACCGGTGTAGTTCTTACCAAGCTTGATGGAGATGCTCGCGGTGGTGCCGCACTATCTGTGGCATCGGTTACCGGCAAGCCAATCATTTTCTCTTCCACCGGCGAAGGTCTCGACGCATTTGAGCCGTTCTACCCGGATCGTATGGCTTCACGAATTCTCGACATGGGAGACGTGCTCAGCCTTATCGAGCGCACTCAAAAAGCGTTCGATGAAGACGAAGCCAAGAAGATGGCTGAAAAAATCGCCAAGGAAGAATTCACACTCGAAGACTTCTTGGATCAAATGCAGCAGTTGCGCAAGATGGGCTCGCTAAAGAGCATGCTTTCTATGATGCCTGGCGCAAACCAGATGAAGCAGCAGTTGGAAAACTTCGACGAAAAAGAGATAGACCGCACTGAGGCGATTATTCGCTCCATGACTCCAACCGAGCGTCGCCAGCCAAAGGTTCTCAATGGCTCCCGTCGGCTGCGAATCGCTAATGGTTCGGGCACCACTGTGACCGAGGTGAACTCTTTGGTTAACCGCTTCGAGCAGGCGGCCAAGATGATGAAGACCGTGGCCAAGGGTGGAATGCCTCAGATGCCAGGCGCGATGCCGGGTATGCCGGGAATGGGCGGCGGCTACATCGGTAAGGGCAAGAAGAAAGACAAGGGCAAGAAGGGCTCAAAGTCGGGTAACCCAGCCAAGCGCGCAGCTGAGGAGGCCGCTCGCAATGCTGGCCAAACCCCATCCGCTGGCGGCTCAGCCTTCGGCGTTTAATCGCCCTCAACTAGCCAAAGCGCCGATTTTCTGGCAGAATATCAAGGTTGTCACCGTTTGACCCTCTAACCAAACGTTTTCGACAACCCCTAGAGCTTGACTACCGAGTGTGCACCCCACGCTCACGGTTGATTGTTCGCCCCAATACAAATAACAGGAGCATTGTGGCTGTAAAAATCCGCCTAGCGCGTCATGGAAAGAAGCGCACCCCGCACTACCGCATCGTCGTAGCCGATTCAAAGACTCACCGCGACGGTCGTGTAATCGAAGAGATCGGTCGTTACATTCCGACCGAGAACCCTTCATTCATCGAAGTTAACTCAGAGCGTGCACAGTACTGGCTATCAGTCGGCGCACAGCCAACTGAGCAGGTAACCGTAATCCTTAAGCTCACTGGTGACTACCAGGCTTCTAAGGGTGAGGTTGCAAAGAACACCGTACAGACCAAGGCTGCAAAGGCCGAGTTCGTAGTCGACGCTGCTAAGAAGCCAGTGCTTCAGGCGAAGGAAGAACTACAGAACAAGAAGGCAAAGGCTGCTCTTGAGGCACAGCAGGCTGAAGAAGCCGCTGCCGCTGCAGCAGCTGCAGCAGAAGTTGCAGAGAACGCATCAGCTGAAGAAGCTCCTGCCGCAGAGGCTGCTGCTGAAGCAGCTGCTGAAGTTGCAGCAGAGGAAGCAGCAGACGTAGTTGCAGCAGCTGAAGAAGTTGTTGAAGCTGCAGAGGCTGTTGCCGAAGCAGAAGCTGCAGAAGAGGCTTAATAAGTGCTAGCCGCTGCGCTCGAACACCTAGTCAAAGGCATCGTCGACAATCCTGACGACGCTAGTGTGACTGCACGTTCAACTTCTCGAGGAGAACTTCTCGAAGTGCACGTGCACCCAGATGACCTGGGTCGTGTGATCGGGCGCAACGGCCGCACCGCCAAAGCACTTCGCACAGTTGTTAACGCGCTTGCCGACGGCAAGAAGATTCGCGTTGACGTAGTCGACAGTGACTTCTAGAAGCGGCGACTTTTAATCATGTCCACCACGCCATTACGCGTTGGCAGGCTAGTCAAAGCTCACGGGCTCAAGGGCGCATTCAAGCTCGAACTCTATACAGACAGCCCTAAGTTGCGCTTTGCGCCAGGTAATGTCCTAAATCTTCAGGTACCTGAAACTTCACCTTGGTTCGGTAAGACCGTAACCGTAAATGAACTGCGCTGGTACAACAATGCTCCGGTGCTCTTTCTAAACGAGTGCACCGATCGCAATTCGGCAGACACTTTGGTGAAAGCAATATTGCTTGCCGATGTTGATCTAAACGAAACCACTAACGAAGCCGACACCTGGTTCGATCACCAGTTAGTTGGACTGAAGGTTATTCGCGATGCGGTTGAGGTTGGAATCATCGAGCGTGTGGATCACCTGCCAGCTCAAGACATACTTGCTGTCAAAACTTCAACGGGCGAAGTGCTTGTGCCTTTTGTGAAGGCAATTGTTCCAGTAGTGGACATCAAGAACGGCACTGTAACAGTGACACCACCTCTCGGCCTGTTCGAAGAAATCGCCGAGACCGCCGAGGAAAGCGCTGAATAATGCGCATCGATGCAATCTCGATTTTTCCGGATTACTTTGCACCACTGGATTTGTCATTGCTTGGCAAAGCTAGAGCCAAAGATCTAATCAGTTTTCAGGCGCACGATCTGCGCACTTGGACCCACGATATTCATCGCACGGTAGACGATTCGCCTTACGGTGGCGGTGCAGGGATGCTCATGAAGCCGGAGCCCTGGGGTGAAGCGTTTGACGAGCTTCTGACACCAGAAACCACGGTTATTTTCACTTCACCAGCTGGTGAGGTTTTCAAGCAGTCCACTGCCGAAGAGCTAGCAAACGAAAAGCACATTGTCTTTGCCTGCGGCCGTTATGAAGGCATCGACCAGCGAGTGGTCGAGTACGCGAAAACTCAGAGCAAAGTTCGAATGATTTCTATCGGCGACTACGTGCTCAATGGTGGCGAAGTTGCGGCAATCGCGATGATCGAAGCCATCGTGCGACTTATTCCCGGCGTCATCGGTAATGCTGAGAGTCTGCTCGAAGAAAGCCACGCAGATGGCCTACTCGAGTACCCGAGTTACACCAAGCCGAGCAGCTGGCGTGGCTTGGATGTGCCTGAGGTTTTGCTAAGCGGTAACCATGCGGCCATTGCCGCCTGGCGCAAAGAGCAGCAAATTGCCCGAACTAAAGCGGTTCGACCAGACCTGCTTGGCGAATAGCCCCAATCTGTGCCAAAATAGACAGGTTGCCAACCGCAAGGTGCTCTGCCGCAGGGGAGCCAGGCAAAACAAATTATTCAGAACACTTACAGTTATTGACCTGCGCGCAGTGACGGATATGGAACCAAAATGCACATTCTTGACTCAGTAGACGCAGC
>JBEGPH010000076.1:0-4659 GCA_041181555.1 Actinomycetota bacterium
GACTTCTTCTGTGGCCCGCCAATTACGCGGTCGATAGCCTCGTCGAGCGTAGCCGCGGTGATCTGCTTTTCGTTCTGGCGAGCGGTCAACAGGGCCGCCTCGTTGAGCACGTTAGCTAGGTCGGCACCGGTGAATCCCGGGGTGCGACGGGCAATTACAGAGAGGTCAACATCGTCGGCAATTGGCTTGCCCTTGGCGTGCACCTTAAGTATCTGCTCGCGACCGATTAGGTCTGGAGCGGTAACACCGATCTGGCGATCGAAACGACCAGGACGCAAAAGCGCCGGGTCGAGAATGTCAGGACGGTTAGTTGCAGCAATCAAAATTACGTTGGTGCGTGAATCGAAGCCATCCATCTCAACCAGCAACTGGTTAAGGGTCTGCTCACGCTCATCGTTACCGCCACCGATTCCGGCACCACGGTGACGACCAACCGCATCAATTTCGTCAACGAAAATAATCGCTGGTGCTGCAGCCTTTGCTTGCTCAAACAAATCGCGCACACGTGATGCTCCAACACCGACAAACATTTCTACAAAGTCAGAACCAGAAATTGAGAAGAACGGAACTCCAGCTTCGCCGGCAACTGCTTTTGCCACCAGTGTCTTACCAGTACCTGGAGGGCCGTAAAGCAAAACACCGCGTGGAATTTTTGCGCCAACCGCTTGGAACTTTTGCGGGTTCTTTAGGAAATCTTTAATCTCTTCGAGCTCTTCAATTGCTTCGTCGGCACCGGCAACATCGGCGAAGGTAACCTTTGAAGTTTCTTTGTTAACGAGCTTTGCGCGTGACTTACCGAATTGCATTACGCCTCGGCCACCGCCACCGCCGGCACCCGACATCAGGAACCAGAAAATTGCACCAATAATGATGAATGGGAAAATGCTGCCAAGCAGCGCTAGGTACCAAGGTGTGTTTGGTACTTCGTCGTTGTAACCCTTAGAGATGTTTGCTTCGGCGATTGCCTTGGTGACATCGGCACCGCGGGCAGCAACAAAGTAGAACTGAACTTGCTTGCCATACTTCGAGTCTGCGCTGTTGAGCACGATGTCTACGCGCTGATCGCCATCGAGTACCTTTACAGTCTGCGCCTTGCCATCGGCAATCATCTGCAGACCGACACTGGTGTCTACCTGCTTGAATCCGCCGGTCGAAACCATTGATGAGCCAATGAACAGCACGACGACTGCCGCGATAATCCAGATAAATGGGCCGCTAAAGAGTTTCTTCATATTCACCGAATAAGGCTACCTGCTAGTAAATAGCTGTGCCGAAGTTGTTCGCCTAGGGCAGAGGGCTTAGCTGTAGGTCTTTGGGTCGAGAATCGCTACGCCCGGAAGGGTGCGGTAGTTCTCGGCATAGTCGAGGCCGTAGCCCACCACGAATTCGTTTGGAATATCGAAGCCGACGATTGCCACATCTACGTTTACCTTGGCGGCATCCGGCTTGCGCAACATTGCCACGATCTCCACCGAGGCTGCCCCGCGAGCGCGAAGGTTGGTAATCAACCAGCTCAGGGTTAGACCCGAGTCGATGATGTCTTCGACGATGATTACGTGACGACCGAGCACGTCGGCGTCCAAGTCTTTAAGAATTCGAACCACGCCTGATGACTGGGTACCTGACCCATAAGAGGAGACAGCCATCCAGTCCATTTGCACCGGGATCTGCATCGCGCGAGATAGATCGGCCATGAACATCACGGCACCCTTGAGCACGCCTACAAGAAGTACATCTTTACCTGCGTACTTTGCGTCGACTTCGGCAGCCATTTCTTTGACGCGCTTAGTGATCTGCTCCTCGGTCACGATGATCTTGGTGATGTCGTTCGCGACTTTTTCCATGTCCACTAGCAGGCTCCCGTTTTCAATGCCTTGGTACTTTTCAAGACAATTTGGTTGGCGTTGCGTTCTACTCTAACCCCTGGCAGGGTGAGCGGTTTCTGCCCGTGCCAATCGTCCACGAGCGCATCAACGGCCAGGATATGCACGCGGGCAAACTCCGGTGCTTTCATCGCAGCCAGGGCAAGGGCAAGCACGCGATGCCGAATGGCCAGCGGCATTTCGCCAAACGCAGCCACCGGAATCTCGATTGCCGTGGCTCGAATCTGCACAAACTCATCAAAGTACTCTTTTGCCAAAGCTGTCAGAACGCTTTCGTCTTCTTGCAGTTGATCGGCTGTTCGAGCCAGCGCCTCAGCAACTCCCGGCCCGAGCTCTCTCTCGAGTAAGGGCAAAATCTCCTGGCGCACGCGCACCCGGGCATACTTCTTATCTAAATTGTGCGGGTCAGACCAGAAGGCGATTCCGCTGTCTCGGCAAAACGCCTCGGTCTGCGCGCGAGAAATTTGAAGCAGCGGACGAAGGTACCGGCCAGTCAGTTCACTCATCCCATTGAGCGACTTATTTCCAGAACCTCTCGCCAATCCGAGCAATACGGTCTCGGCCTGATCGTGCATGGTGTGAGCCAGCATTACAAATCTTGCGGTTACCTCTTTTATCGCTACATCGATCGCCGAGTAACGCGCATCGCGAGCCGCAGACTCTGGGCCCCCGGTCGTGCCAACGGTTACCTCTTTTACTAGGACGGGATGAGCGCCTAAGTTGACGAGAAGTTTTGCGGTGTCGACTGCCACTTGCTTGGTTGCAGCCTGCAGGCCATGTTCCACAATTACGGCACCCACTTTGATACCGGCGCGCTCACCTTCAAAGATTGCGGCTGCCGCGAGCGCGATTGAATCTGCTCCGCCCGAACAGGCCACCAAAATCTGATCCCCGGCTGTCACTCCGTGGCGATCCCAGCATTCGCGAACGGCACGACGAACATCGGCAATTGCCGGAGTCAATCGTGGTCGCTGGGGCACGCCATACCTTTCGATAAAGTGGGTGTTATCAGCCTATTGAGGAGCAGCATGTCATACGAAGCCGTAATCGAGATTCCACGCGGAAGCCGCAACAAGTACGAGGTAGACCACGAGACCGGTCGCGTGCACCTAGATCGCGTGCTGTTCACACCTTTTGTTTACCCGGTTGATTACGGATACTTCGACAACACCCTCGGCGGCGACGGCGACCCGCTAGACGCCCTAGTGCTGCTTGAGTTCCCGGTGTTCCCTGGCGTTGTGGTTGATGTGCGTCCGGTTGGCGTGCTTCCTATGGAAGACGACGGCGGCATCGACGAGAAGATTGTTTGCGTTCCTGCAAAAGACCCGCGCTGGGCTCACATTCAGGACATCAACGATGTGCCTGCGCAGACCAAGAACGAGCTAAAGCACTTCTTCGAGCACTACAAAGACCTAGAGCCTGGCAAGTGGGTAAAGGTTGGCGAGTGGGCCGGCAAGGATGTTGCCGAGAAGCTCATCGTCGAAGCCATCGAACGCTACAAGAACTAATCATGCGCGAGTATCAGGGCAAGACCGCGGTAATCACTGGTGCAAGCTCTGGTATCGGAGTTGAGTTTGCCAATCGCTTTGCCGAGCGCGGTGCGAATCTTGTTTTAGTCGCTCGTCGCAAAGATCGTCTCGATGCGGTTGCAAAAGAAATTCAAGGCAAGCACAAAGTAATAGTAGATGTTGTTGTAGCTGATCTTTCTGAGGTTGGTTCTGCAGAAAAACTTTTCAAGACCTTGCAGCGCAAGAAGATTCAGATTGACGTTTTAGTTAACAACGCTGGATTCGGCACTATGGGTGAATTCAAGAATCATGACCTAAACCGAATTACCGAAGAAATTCAGCTAAACGTTGCCACGCTGGTGCAACTCACTCGCCTTGCGCTCCCGGGAATGATTCAGCGCAACAACGGCGTGGTGGTCAACATCGCTAGCACTGCCGCATACCAGCCGGTGCCATACATGGCGGTTTATGCTGCAACTAAAGCGTTCGTGCTTTCTTTCACCGAAGCGCTCTGGGGTGAGCTAATTGGTACCGGAGTTTCGGCAATTGCACTTTCACCGGGTGGCACGAAAACCGAATTCTTTGAAGTTGCTAGCAATGGAAAAACTTCGGATGGTTTCGGAAAAATGCAAACTGTCGGTGAGGTGGTTGGCACACTAATTACCGCACTCGACAAAAACACTCCGCCACCAAGCGTGATCTCTGGTGGCATCAACAAGGTGATGGCCGGTTCGGGCAGACTGGTGTCACGCAAGACAGTAATCAAAATCGCAATCGGCCTATTCAAACCAAAGGACTAACCGTGAACCTCGAAACATCATCAATCGACGTCGGTATCGTTACCCTGCTCGACAACTACTTCGAGCTGATGCACACGCAAGACATGAGCTTGTTTGACCAGGTGTTCCACGAGGACTGCTCACTATTTGGCACCCCTGAAGGCAAATACAACATTCGCACCGCCGCCTTCTACAAGGACCAGATGATGAACCGCCAGTCCCCTGCCGAAAAGGGCGAGGCTCGTCGCGATGACATCTTGTTTGTCGAGAGATGATGGGCGGCGTTATGCAGGATTACCTTAGCCTGCTAAAGGTTGACGGCAAGTGGAAGATTGTTGCCAAGACTTGGGCTCGTGTCGGGGAAGCTAAGCCTTAGTCGGCACTCGGTCTACCCGCGTAAGGGAACATTTCACCCCAGCGGATTGGCACGATTCGCACAGTGCGCGCAGGGTTAGGTGCCTCGAGCATCAAACCGCCGCCAACGTAAAC
>JBEGPH010000077.1:0-5035 GCA_041181555.1 Actinomycetota bacterium
TGCCTTTCGCTGGAAAACGAATGCCTTCAACACCACGTAAATCACGAGGCCGGTGGCAAGCAGGATCGGCAGGTAAACCAAAAGTAGGTTGCGAGTTAGATCGATGTTCTGCGAGTTATTGAAAGAACCCATGAAGTTGCCAAAGATAAAGATGACTAGTGAGCCGAGACTGAGCACGAGTGCGAGATTGGTGAATCGGTGAGCTGCGCGTTCAATGCCGCCTCCGTCGCTCACGTCGTGCACCTTGATTGCCCAGCCCTGAGCAATCAGTGAGCTGACCGCGGCCACTGCGAGTGCCAGAAAGAAAACGTAAACGCTTTGGTTCGGACCGTAATTGACTCGATCCTGAGCGACCATCGATACCCACTGACCCACCATAAATAGTGCCCAGGTGAAAACTAGACCGATTAGCGGAAGTGCAATGGCACGATTTGGCAACGGAATTCGCTTCATAGTTAAACCCTACGCCTAGCACTTATAAACTGACCCCATGATTTTGGTGATTGGCGAAGCCCTTATTGACCTAATTGAAAACCGTTACCAGCCAGGTTCATTCAATGCCGTGGTCGGAGGCGCAAACGCTAATGTTGCCCTCGCTCTAGCTCGTCGCGGCACCAAGCACCAGTTCCTCGGGCGCATCAGTCGCGACAGTTTCGGTCAGACCATTCGTGAGCGTCTTTCATCTAACGGTGTTCACCTCGACTACTCGATCGAAGCTGACGAGTTAACCACCCTGGCTGTGGTGAAAATGAATTCCGCTGGCATACCTTCTTATGCGTTTTACGTAAACGACACCGCCGACTGGGGGTGGACTCCGGAGGAACTGCCAAGCAATGCCGACTTCGAAAACCTTCACGCAACTGCAATTCAGTTTGGTTGTCTGACTATGGCGATGCAGCCATCCAGTGCCGTAATCGAGGCTTGGGCTCGAGAACACTTTAAGCAAAAGTCTGTGACGATTTCACACGATATCAACATGCGTCCCGCACTTGGCTTTGACCGCGAAACCGAGCGAGTTCGCGTGGAGCGAATCAACGCAATCTCGCACATCATCAAGGCATCTGACGAAGACATCTTCTGGCTTTACGATTTGGCCGAAGGTAGCTCGGTAGACGAAATTGTTTCGTCTTGGATTGGCGACACCGACCGCCTAGTGCTGGTAACCCGCGGTGCCGACGGCACTTCTATTTATCGCCGCGGCGGTGTGCGCATCGATGTGCCTACCCGGGCAATCAATGTGGTCGACACGGTTGGCGCGGGCGATACCTTCTGTGCCAATCTGCTCGGCCAACTCAGCGATATGGATGCACTCGGTACCGACCCATTCGATCGCTTGGCGAATCTTGGTGACGACGAGCTTCGCGGCATGGTTCGCGTTGCCGCGGTGGCTGCCTCAATTACCTGCGAGCGAGCCGGCTGCGAGCCACCAACCCGCGCAGATCTCGATGCTGTGCTGGCCAGTCTCTAATGTCTGCTGCATAGGTGAGAATTAGTCCATGGATCTAAACAGCACCCTTCTTCTGGCCCTCGTTGGCCTTCTTGTACTCACAGTGTCTTCGTCGTTTGTGATTGCACGCACGGCCAAGAGCAAGGGTTACAGTTTTGGGCTGTTCTTCTTTTTTGCCATCATCAGCTATTTGATAACAGCCGTAATTGCAGTGTTCCTTCGGCCAAAGGGTGAGGTCAACGCCAAGCCAAAGATCTCCTCGGTGTCGTTACTTGCGGCTGGTGTGCTTGTTGAATTCATCGGCATCGGATACATCCCCGATTCTCAGCTCACCACTTCGAGCGATTCAGCCGCCCTGCTTGCCCTGCTTGGAGATCCGCAATTCATCGGCGGTGCGTCTATTGCCCTTGCCGGATTGCTAATCATCATTGGCGCGGTGGCAAACGACTACCGCACTAGCGCCAAAGACGAAGTGCGCCAGCTCTAAGACTTAGGCTCCTGCCACGATCTCTGCGCTAAACAACGTCTTCTTTTCGCCAAGGCTCTTGAGCGACCAAGACAAGGTCAGCTCGTTAAGAATCTGAGTGCCGTAGCCAGTGCTGGCTTGTTTTTCGGTGGGAGCTTTTCCGTTGTTGATCACCTGAAGCTCAATAACTCTCTCGTTGAGTTTTGCAGAAATCTCAACTTCATCTGCTCCACCGTGTTTGACAGCATTCGATACTGCCTCGCGAACGATCTCGGCAAACGATTCTGCCGCAGTTACATTTGTGTTGGTTGCAACATGCACCGACTTTGGAATAGAAGTGTAAATCGTGCACACACCTGACCAAACATCAATAATCTCGCGCATCACCTCTCGCACCGGCATTGCGCTGCTCTGTTCAAATTTGAGTTCCTTCAAAGCATCTTTCAGATCTTCGGTTACTTCTTGAATGAGTTTCTTGCTCGGTCGCTTAGCCTGGGCCAATCTGATTGCCGATGCATAAAGCGCTGCCTGAATTGGTCCGTGCAACACGGTTGCAATACGACGACGACTCACCCAAAGTTCTTGCTTTGCCTGAGCGTTTAGCTTTTCCAATTCGTGGTTGACCTGCAAGAGTTCTTCGTTTGCACGAACTAGATGCAAGTAACGCGCTTGGCCAACGAAAAAGGTAAGCCCAAAAACCAAAACCAAGATGAAAACGCGAGCCACAAGAAGTTGGAGAAGAGTGTGTTCAACTAGGTAAATTGTGGCAAGGGCGGTGAGTCCGATAACAGCGTGCACCAGAGTGTGCAACACCGCCGCCCAGAATGTGCCCAGCTCTAAATCCCTGAACACAAATCGAGAGAGATTCAAGATCACAAACGCACTCAAGCCCAGGGTAACTACGAAAATGATTCCGTTGTTTGGCCCCGCGATTGCGATTGATGATGGCAATGACATAAGAATCATCATGAATGCCGACATAAAGGGGAGGAAAACGTCTTTGACTCTAAGTTTGGTGTCTAGATTTAGTCGGCTGAATAACGATGACTCGGCGCGAGTAAATGAAGGCTCTGAGAGATTTGAAGTAGTGGTGGCGACCGAATAACTCATCGGACGAACAACGTTTTCAACAGTGTTGCGGAGTGCCACTACCTGCTTACTCATTTCGCTGGCCTTGGCCGCACTCAAACGATGGATCAGGTCACTAATCACCGGGGAAAGCAGTCCGCTTACTCGACCCGCAATCTCGCTGTTCTGTTCGCTGATTTCAAGCTGCATAGAGCTCAAGCGATTTTGAAGGCTTTGGCGCTTGATTTCAAGCTCACGAACACTCTTACCAGCGCGGTCGAAGTTAGAAATTAGAGTCGCGAAGGTAGCCATCATTGCCATGACAAACACACCCGAGCCGATTATTCGGTAAGCAAGTTCGGTTGCAGAAATGACATTCAAACCACTACCAATTAGAAAAATCGCGAGTCCGCGAATGGCACCAATCGCAAAGAAAGTTGGAAGATAAAGTCCGGTTGGCACATTGATGCGGCGATAAATGGATCCGACAATCACAGCGCAAAAAAGCATCGAGAGATATCCGACGAGCGCGATTAGGAACCAAGTCCAAAAACCACCGGACACTCGACCAAAGTCGAGAAACATATTGACCGAAATCATCGGTATAGATAGGGCTAAGAGTGACTCTTTGGTGAAAGCGTAGTTACTTGAAAACTGCCGGTAATAACGGGCGAATGAGATCGGTCCGGAGGTTTTTTCGGACACGATTATTCACCAGGCCGAGTGGCTATCAAGAATTTCTTGGTTGCTTCAACGCGAGCATTTCCTGAAGCATGCACATCGATGCCCAGCTGCTCAAAAATTCGGCTAACCATTCCTTCAACTGCACGTACTGAGGTGCCGCGAATTTCAGAAATCTGTTGATTGGTTAGGCCTTCTGCAATTTGCTGCATCACTTCGAGTTGCTTCTTAGAGAAAGAACCAAAAGGACGATCCGCATCGAGATCGTGGCGGTGCTTGTCGGTGATTTGATCGGTTAGCACTGCATTTAGTGCATCAATTAGTTGATTGGCATCAATCAGGTTCGACTTGCGCAGGTAAGCGGTGTGCTTACCGATGACCTTTGAGTCACGGCCGGCGTGACGCGGGTCTGGAAGATTGGTCAGAAAGACAATTGCAACCTCGGGGTTTTCCTTGGTGATGGCGGTAGCAAAGTCGAAGCCGTCTGGGCCTGGGCCAAGTTCGATGTCGACAACGAGCCCATCGGGGTCGTTGGCCAAGCAGGCTCTGCGAGCGTCGGCCGCATTGGCCGCCGTGCTTACTGTGAAACCGGCGCTCTCGAGGGTGCGACCAATAAGGTCTCTGAGCAGGGCCTCGTTTTCGACCACAACAATATGTCTTGAATACATAACCGTCTAAGCCTAGTTAGGCAGGCAAAACCTTCAAAGTCTTTAGAGTCGGATCTGCCACAAAAGCAATACGCACGCCGATATCGCACACCCGGTGGATAAGGGCAGATCATTTCGGCAGATACTCGACCGACTGCGTCTTTGGCTTCGACCACTTCGTAACCAGAGAAGAATGCCTCACGCGGAGTAACGACAACATCAGGCTCAATAGAGAATGCCGGAAGAATTTCAATCGGGCGTGGCTCGCCGCGGTGCTCGTTAACCGATTCAATAATCCTGCGAATCAAATCATCAATTCGATTAGGCGTATCGGCAAACGTAATCATCGGAATGATTAGGTCGCGATTGGCCATCTCAACATCGATGTTGGCGGCAAGCAAGTCGGCTTCGATCTTGTTGCCGTCGGCTCCGCAGCTCGAAAGCAAAATCACAAGCTTGAGTGGGTCAATGTATTCGCCATCGATTACATCGATGCCAGCAGCGCGCAAAGTTGCGCGGCCCTTTTCGGTTGCTTCGATAACCGGGCCAATGAGTTCTTCGCCGTGACGTTCTAGCAGTGCACGCGCTGCATCGATAGAAGCAAGAATTCTGCCCGACATCGAAGTGGTCTGAGTTGAATCAAACATTTTGTTAAAGCGAGCGAGGTCGACGTACTTCGAGTTGACCAAAACAAAACTTGCTTGCGAATAGCTCGGCAAAGTTTTG
>JBEGPH010000078.1:0-6402 GCA_041181555.1 Actinomycetota bacterium
CGCGACATGGCACAGCAGCGCGATTACAGCGAAGCTACCGCGCAGCAGATCGATAAAGAAGTACGTGCAATTGTCGAAGCCGCACACAACGAGGCATACAAGGCGCTTACTCAAAACCGCAAGGTACTCGACTCTCTCGCCAAGGAACTGATGGAGCGCGAAACTTTGAACCAAGAAGACATCGCTCGCATCTTCAAGAATGTGAAGAAGTTGCCTCGTCGTCGTCAGTGGTTGTCATCGAAGAGCCGTCCGGTTTCAAAGCAAGGACCAATTGCGATTCCGGTAAAGGGATCATCTGCTGCAAAGAAGAAAGCTGCTGCAACTGCAGCCGCAAAAAAGCCAGCAGCAAAGAAACCTGCAACTCGTAAGCGAACAGCAAAGTAACATGGTCGACCAACAGCGCATCGAAGCTGCTGTCACCGAATTGCTAACTGCAATTGGTGAAAATCCGCAGCGCGATGACTTGTTGGCAACACCAAAAAAAGTTGCCGAAACGAAGTTGTGATCCTCAAAGACATCGAATTCGTATCCATGTGCGAGCACCACCTGCTGCCATTTACCGGAGTAGCTCACATTGCCTACCTGCCAAACGACCGCGTGGTTGGTTTGGGGCGTCTTCCAAAGGTGGTCGAGATAATCGCTCACCGCCCGCAGCTCCAGGAGAACCTGACTGCCCAGATCGCCGATGCCATCGAGCAAGGCCTTGAAACCAAAGGTGTTGTGGTGGTGGTTGAGGCAAGGCACCACTGCGTGGTTTCGCGCGGAGCTCGCCAGCCGGAGGCCAACACCGTGACTATGTCTGCCCGCGGTATTTACGACGAGCCAATCGCTCGTGCCGAAGTTATGGCACTAATTACCAAATGACCTTCGTCGCTCCGCTTGTCATGGGTGTGCTCAACACCACACCAGATTCATTCTCAGACGGCGGAAAGTACACCACACTCGAAACCGCAATGGCTCAAGTTGCCGCGATGGTCGATGCCGGCGCGAACATCATCGATGTTGGTGGCGAGTCCACTCGTCCGGGTGCCGAGCGAGTACCAATTGAAGAAGAACAGCGCCGCGTAATCGAAGTGATTCGTGCAATCAAATCGAATTACAAGATTTTGGTGAGTATCGACACCATGAACGCCGCCACAGCTGCAGCTGCAATCGAAGCCGGTGCCGACATCATTAACGATGTATCGGGTGGCTTAGCCGATGATGCAATGTTCGCCGTTGCCGCAAAGAGCCAAAAGCACATTGTGATTTCTCACTGGCGTGGATTCAGCACCGAAATGGATTCTCTCAACGACTACGAAAACGTGGCCAAAGATGTGGCGAACGAATTACAAAAAAGAATTGATTCGGCGTTGAATACCGGAGTCACGCGCGAACAAATCATTGTCGATCCAGGACTTGGCTTTGCGAAAGACGCCGAACAAAACTGGCAGTTGGTAGCTAACCTGAATGAACTTGAAAAACTCGGCTATCCGATTTTGGTTGGGGCATCTCGTAAGCGATTTATCGCGACCGCACTAGACGAACTAAATCCGACTTCGGTATCCAATGGTCGTCGCGATATGGCTACCGCGGTGTTGACCGCACTGCTATTGCAGCGAAAGCTCTGGGGTGTGCGAGTGCACGATGTACAAGGGACGGTAGACGCCATCGCGATGGTTTCTGCTTTGCGTTCGGCCGAAGCCGAATAAAGTTAGGTTATGGAGCTTTCCCCAATCAAAATCCGCATCGAAGGTCTGAGTGTTTACGCTCACCACGGTGTCTTTGATTTTGAAAAGGCCTACGGCCAGGAGTTCCTGATCGACGCCGAGGTAAGCATCAAGCCGACCAGCTCAGATGATTTAGCCAACACTCTCAGCTATGCCGACCTAGCCGATGCCTTGGTAGCCGATGCCAAGCAGAACCCGGTGGACCTTCTGGAAACCCTGGCTCAGCGCCTGCTCACCCTGACTTTTGAACTCGGCGGCCCAACGGTCAGCAAGGCCTCAATCACGGTTCATAAGCCAAACGCCCCACTAAACCACAAGTTTGAAGACGTCAGCGTCACGGTAAAAGGCAAGCGCTAATGAAGCACTCGGTGCACTCGGTTTTGGCCATCGGTGGCAATCTCGGTGACCGAGAAGCAAATATCAAAGCGGCTGTAGCGAAAATTGGCGAGATCAAGAAGGTTAAGGTACGAGCGCTATCACCGCTCGTTGAGTCGTATGCCGTAACCTCCGCCGGGATTGACCAAAGCAAGCCGAATTACATAAATGCTGTTGTCAAAGTGGATACGAAGTTAAAACCGAAAAAATTCTTAAAGAAACTGAGAGCTGTTGAGGCAGAGCTTGGTCGAGTGAGAGTTGAGCGTTGGGGTTCTCGAACCATGGATATCGACATCATCACTTACGGTGATGAAATCATTTCTAAAAAAACTTTGACCGTGCCACACCCTCGCGCGTATCAGCGTGCATTTGTTTTGGTGCCTTGGAACTTAGTCGATGGCGAAGCAGTACTTCCGGGTCATGGCAAAGTTGCCGATCTTGCCAAGGTCGTTGAGAAAGATGTTTGGGTGGTCGCATGAAGCCAACCAAAATAATCAGTCTGATACTCGCAACCTTCCTGTCAGCCGCGGCAACTTACGCAATCGTCAGAGCAGTAATTGCAAATGGCGGTTCGATACCGGTTGCACCAAACAATCTTTTGATTTCAATTCCTTCGATTGCAGTAATCGAATTGTTGGCAGCAATTCCGGTTTTTAGATATCGCAGAGAGCTGACCAAGTTCGCCACCACTGGCAAACGACCAAAGCGCATCGATCCGTTTTATGCGGTTCGAATTCTCGCTCTTGCAAAAGCAACAGCAATCTCCGGTTCGCTTTTCGCTGGCTTCGCACTCAGCCTGCTGATCCTGCAGGCCACACTTCCGGTGATTCCAGATTCTATTTGGTTAAATGCAATTGCTCTGATCGAATCAATCCTGCTAATCGTGGCTGCGCAGATCATTGAACGTGCGTGCAAACTGCCAGAAGACGGCGAAGCTCCCGAAGCCAAGACCAGCCGGCCCGGCCCGGAAGTAACGCCAGCGTGAGCGCCAGACTCAACATCGGCGTGGTTGGCGATGGCCCAGTGGGCAAGGCCTTCAACCAGGCGCTGGGTGCCGCAGGCCACGAAATGATTCAGCGCAAATCGATTCCAGACTTGCTGGAATTCGCCGATCTGGTGATCTTTGCCATCCCAGACGACCAACTGGAACTGACCATCTCGGGCATTACCGAAGGCAAACTTTGGAAGCCTGGGCAGCTGGTAGCTCACACTTCGGGCAAATACGGTTATTCGATTTTGAATCCAGCCGCGCAGGCCGGGTCTATACCTCTTGCGATTCACCCAGCTATGAAGTTCACCGGCACCAACTCAGACGCAGCGCGCATTCGCGAAAGCTACTTTGCCGTTTCGGCCCCTGCGGTTGCGCTACCGATTGCTCAGGCACTGGTTATTGAAATGGGTGCAGAGCCAATCACAATTGCAGAAGAAGAGCGCGATAAGTACTTCGAAGCCATCTCGGTGGCATCTAGTTTTTCATCGTTGATTGTCAATCAATCAATTGGCATGCTCGAGGAAATCGGAATCGAAGCAGCCGCGAGTGTGCTGGCTCCGCTAATTCGATCATCTGTTGAAGTGGCTCTCTCTCAGGGACACAAACCAATTGACCCAACTGAACTTCTGGAAAGCTAATGCGAATCATCAACAATGCGAAAGATTTAGCCGAAGCCGTTTCCACTGCAAGACAACACGGCAAACAAATTGCTTTTGTGCCAACTATGGGGGCACTGCATGACGGACACATTTCACTGGTGGAACTCGCTAAACAAAATGCAGACTTTGTGGTGGTTTCGATTTTTGTAAATCCGCTTCAGTTTTCGGCTAATGAGGATTTCGACAAGTATCCGCGCAATCTTCAAGCCGATGCAGAAAGACTTGCTGCTGTGGGAGTAGAGGTTGTCTTTGCGCCTACCGTCGCTGAGGTTTATCCAAACGGCAATGCAATTACCCAGCACGCAGGCCCAGTGGGTAAAACTTTCGAAGGAGAGATTCGCCCAGAACATTTCGATGGCATGCTTACCGTAGTTGCTCGACTATTTGATCTAGTTCAGCCCGACTCGGCTGTCTTCGGCAAAAAAGATGCGCAGCAATTGTTCTTGATTCAACGCATGGTGGATAACTCGAACCAGCGCTGGAACAACCTGAAGATTATCGCGGCACCAATTATTCGCGAGCATTCCGGTTTGGCGATGTCGAGTCGAAACCGATACCTCAACCATGAAGAACGAGAGCTGGCGAGCACAATTCACTCGGCTCTGCTATCGGCAAATGTGGGTAAAGCCAGCGAGCGTCTTCGTGCCGTGGAAGCCAACCTCAGCCCTGCGATTAGACTTGACTACGTTGCCCTGGTCAACCCGAACTCCTTCGAGCCAATCGACGATAGTTTTAGCGGCCAGGCGTTGCTTTTAATACGCGCGAGTGGGCAGCACCAGACTGTTAGACAACCTGAGCATCACTATTTAGGGGCCCCGGATGAGCGAAGAACTCAACCAGCAAGACGAATTTGAGCAAGACCTGCCTGAGCAGATTGCGGTGCGCCTTGCCAAGCGCGAGCGCCTAAACGAACTCAGTGACGCCTATCCGGTGAGCCTGCCAATCACTCACACCATCGAAGAAGTGCGTGCCAAGTACCCGGATCTCGAGATCGACGTCGCTACCGGCGACAAGGTCGCGATTGCCGGCCGCGTGATGTTCCAGCGCAACACCGGAAAGCTTTGCTTTGGCACACTTCAGTCGGGCAGTGGCGAGCGCATTCAGGCCATGCTTTCTCTCGACAAAGTGGGCGAAGAACGCCTTGAGCTTTACAAGGAACTCGTCGACCTCGGTGATCACCTATTTGTCAGCGGTGAAGTAATCACTTCAAAGCGCGGCGAACTTTCGATTTTGGTTGACGAATGGCAGATGGCTGCCAAGACAATTCGTCCACTACCAAACTTGCACAATGAGCTCGGTGAAGAGTTCCGTGTGCGTCACCGCTACATTGACCTAATCGTGCGCGACCGTGCGCGTGAGGTTGTGCAGATTCGCGCCAACGTTATGAAGTCACTTCGCAAGACTTTTGAAAACGAGCGTTTCACCGAAGTTGAAACTCCGATGCTTCAGACCATTCACGGTGGTGCAAGCGCGCGTCCGTTCAAGACTCACTCAAACGCATTCGATACCGAATTGTTCTTGCGCATCGCACCTGAGCTTTTCCTTAAGCGCGCAGTTGTCGGTGGCATCGATCGCGTATTCGAAATCAACCGCAACTTCCGCAACGAAGGTGCCGACCGTACGCACTCACCTGAGTTTGCAATGCTCGAAGCATACGAAGCATATGGTGATTACAACTCAATTGCAGATCTCACTCAGAAGCTGATTCAGAATGCTGCGATGGATGCCTTTGGCACTCACGTGGTGCAGCTTGAAGACGGCACCGAGAACGACCTATCAGGAAACTGGGACCGCATCTCAATGTTTGAGTCGCTATCGAAAGCGGCCGGAGTAGAAGTAACTCCAACCACTCCAATCGAAGAATTGAAGAAGCTCGCTAAGTCGGTAGACATTGAAATCGAGCACCCGCTGCACGGCAAGTATGTTGAAGAACTTTGGGAGCACTTTGTAAAGGGCGATCTTCAGAAGCCAACCTTCGTGATCGACTTCCCGGTAGACACATCTCCACTCACCCGAAACCACCGCAGCAAGAGTGGCGTCGTGGAGAAATGGGACCTCTACATTCGCGGCTACGAGCAGGCCACCGGCTACTCCGAGCTCGTCGACCCGGTTATCCAGCGCGAGCGATTCATCGAACAGGTAACCCTGGCGGCAGCCGGCGACCCAGAGGCCATGAAGCTCGACGAAGACTTCCTCAAGGCTCTCGAATTCGGTATGCCACCTTCAGGCGGTATGGGTATGGGTATCGACCGCCTACTTATGAGCCTCACCGGCCTCGGCATCCGCGAGACCATCATGTTCCCACTGGTCAAATAATGACCGCTGGCGAATGGATTGGTAACGCCCTCTGGTCGCTAATTCCAGTGGCCGGAGTGGGTCTGATTGTCTGGATCTTGTTCCGAGCCATCGTTCGCGCCGACGCCAAAGAGCGCAAGGTTTACAGCGAAATTGAAGCCGAGGAGCGGGCGAAAAGAGATTTACCCCTCAGCGAACAGCAGGCCAAGAAGGGCAAGTAGCCACTTAGCATCTTTATATCCGGTTAACAGGAGTAAAGATGTTTGAGAAATTTACCGACAAGGCCCGTCGAGTTGTTGTGCTTGCGCAAGAAGAAGCCAAGCTACTAAATCACAACTACATCGGTACCGAGCACATCTTGCTCGGGCTCATT
>JBEGPH010000079.1:0-4142 GCA_041181555.1 Actinomycetota bacterium
ATTACTTTCGCCAGCTGATCTGCCGTCATGCGACCCTTTAGAAACGTGCGGGCCTTAACAGCGTTTTTAGATAGAGCCTCTGACTCAATTTGAAGGAAGACTTTTTGTTCGTCTTCCGTTTCGTGAAGGTAAAGTCCACGAACTGTCTCTGTACGTGCGTTGCGATTCTTCCCACCATGGGCAACCTCGGTAGAGAGTGCGATGAAGGATTCAGATTCACCGCTCGACGGCTTAAAGCCTTTGTCCTCATACATGGTCATCACAAGGTCCGCGCGACCTTTCAAGGCTGACGAACCACGCAGATCCGGGTGGTCAGACTTTTCAGATCCCTTAGTTGGGTGGTGGACAAACAACAACGTTGCGCCTGGCTTGATTGTCATTGCACGGTTTAGTGCTGTCGAATTAAGCGAGCCCGCATTTTCATCAGCGACACCCGAAGTTGCAGCCCAAGTGTCGAGGACAATAAGCCCGCAGTCATTTCGCGTTGCAACCTCGGATAATTTAGCGAGAGACTGGTCATTGAAAAGATTTGCACCGTCAATGAAGCTCAGGTAATCGCGAATGATTTCGATGTCTAGATTGTGGAATGCGAACCAAGATTCTAGGCGTTCGTAGAATCCAGCTTTTCCTTCACCTAAAACCACCAGAATTTTTATCGGCGTTGTTGCTTTTCCTAGCCACGGCATTCCGTGAATCATGCGGCAGATCAAATCAACGTAGGCAAACGTCTTACCTAGGTTAGAAATGGCAACTAAGAATGCAATCGAGTCAATCGGCAACAAATCCTGAACGATGAACTGATTCTTGGTTGCTTTTAGATCGTCAATCGAAAGTTCGACTGAACCACTAAACCCTTCAGCTTCAATACGCGTTTCTGCCAGTTGGGCAGCTTTCTTTTCAATGTAGAGTTGTTCGGCTCGGCTCTCAATTTCTTTTTCTGGATTCGTAATTGCATTTGAATTTTGAGAAGTTGCATCTGAGTTGGCTAGCACAGGGCCATCCAAAGGAACCCCGCCAAACTTACGTACAGCACCTTCAAGTGCAGCGTTCCATTCCAGCTGATATTGAGGTTTGTCATATGGCGGGTGGGTCCAGAGAGCCAACAATCCGGCGAGCGCTTCTGGCACACCAATGCAGCCTTCTGCACCTAGGCGGACAAGGTGGGCCTGCTTTGTGATCATTACCTGGTGACCAAAGTCACCATCTGGAAAATCGTTGATTGCTCGGCTAACTCGTGTGTCTGGCATTCCTTGCGGCAAAGCGTTAAACCAGTCTTCGAGTGGACCACTGAATGGCGAACCTTCCGCTTGTGGGGTTGAAACGCACAACCATTCGGGCGCTGGTGCCAGCTCGTCTAAAATTGGTGGGACGTCTGAGTAGGCAATTGCATACGAGCTTCCCGCACGACGATCCACTCCTTCAAGGATTCGACCGTCGGCAAGTTTGATATTTGCTCCTGGGCCAAGCTTTTTGCCCGAGGTGTTCTTGAAGTAAACGTGCAGCCCTCCGGATGGAGTTACTGCCTCGTAGGATTCCGAGAATTCCAATTCATTGGTTTCTAGGGTGAAGTAGCCATCGGTACCCTCGTCCAGGTCAAGATCGATGTCTAGTACGACCATCTCGTCACCGATAACTACACCGACAAGTCCATCCGGGTTCTTCTCCCACATGCGGGCAGCATCTTCACGGGAATTGACTGCGTCTAAGTGACCGTTCTTTGTGGCAGGTGACTTTTTACGGTGGAAGCTTGAACCCACCCACTCGTCTTTGTGGTGGCAGATAAAGACTGAATGGCCGGCGTCAATCCAGCTATAAGCGCGATCTAGCATGAGCATTCTGCGCCTCCTAGAGGGACGTGCTCGCCACCATTCGACTGTTCTCCACGGAGAACCGAGGAGAGTGGAAAACGAGAGGTGCTAGCGAATGCCAGTGTTTTATTGGCTTTTTGCCCTGCTAGGGGACTGCACTCCACTTTTTCAGAATCTACATGTCGATAGACATGCAAAATGTGGAGCGGTGAACACTCGAACTTTTTCGAAGTCGAGACTTGGGTTAAACTGGCCATGTCGGACCTTTCTTTTCAAATGGTTTGGTTTCTGGCGTTGGACGCTCGGGTTGCACCCCGGGCGTTCTTTTTATTTACCGCAGGTGGGATTGTTCCCATGCCTCCACCTCCTCAAGCGGGAAGCGAAGCTGTTGACCGATCGGCAACACTTTTAGACCAATGCGTCGATAATTGCTGTAAATCCACTGGTCACTTTTCTGCCAGCGATCTGCCAACTGCCCCACAGTTAGACACTGTGAACTTTTCTCCATTTAACCTCCTCAGGTGCTGAATTTACTGCTATGCTATACCGTAAGGAATAGTTTACCACGGCATCTTGGTGCTTATAAAAAGAGAGTAATGGACTCGTGATGGATTTTGAACAACGTTCGCCGTTGGCTAAAAGAAGAATTGATCTCGCCCTAGAGCGCGATGATGTTTATGCGACAGCCGAATTGAAGCGGACCGCAACCGGAACCTTCTGCCATTGGATTGTGTCTGGATTGTCCATGACGGGCCTTCCGACCATGCTCCTCGACATTGCAGTTCCACTTGCATCTAGCGAAGAACCAGCAATGCTTAGTGAGGCCAAAGCCTTTGCCGAGAAATTCATACTCCCCATGGCAAAGCAACTTTCCTCTACCCCTGGCGCTGGCGAACGCGTTCCATCGTTGAATGTTGAAACCCGCCGTTGGCTATTTGAAGAACATATGCAGCACCATTTCTCGCCTAAACGTGCGGGTAATTTGACACTGCAGCGTCAAACAGAAGCGCTTTTCAACATGGCGACTTTTCTCGAAGTTGTAGCGCCACTTAAGTCCATTGCCCAATTCCAAAATGTTGCCGTCGGCACGGTCGAGTCGAGGATTAAGAAAGGTCGTGGAACCGGAGCGATTCCAAAGGCGTCCGAGGTGCGTGCTAGAAATAAATCCTTAAAGAAAGGTCTCGATGCCTAAAAAAGTTAATCGCCTACCTGGAATAAAACTTACGTCCACAGGCACATGGCAGGCGCGAGTATTTCACGCCAATGGCGAAGAGTCCATGAACTTCCAGCTTCAAGAAGACGCATGGCTTTGGCAAGCAAACCTAAAACTCGAACTTAAGCGATGCCCTACCGGGATCACGCGCAGCAAGCGACAGTGGCATGCAACACTCATTGCTCCAACGGGCGTAATCTCTAAATCGTTCGACGACCTGGATGAAGCATCAACCTGGTTTAAAGACGGCAGCGATCAGATTCGCAAAGGCACATGGATTGACCCGGATCGTATCGGAGAAACCTTGAAGGAATTTTCTGAAAAATGGATTAAGAATAAAATTGAAATTTCAGGAAAAACAATTGCGACTTATGTTTCTCAATTAAACGTGCACGTTTATCCCGCTATCGGAGCTTCATCGCTCACAAGTGTCACGAACTCAGACATTCGTAGCTGGCTATCAGAACTTATTGAAGGCGGAGTTGGAAGTACCACACTGCGCCAAACTCTACGCTTGGTGCGTGCAATCTTTGAAAGTGCAGTTGATGCTGGGCTTTGCCCTCACAACCCGACCAAGGGCGTGAGTATTGCTAAGCAAGTCAAGAAGAAAGCCAAAGCCCTTAACCCAGAGCAAGTTAAAGCTTTGGCCGCAGAATGTGGCAAATACGGAAACTTAATAGAGTTCCTAGCAGCAACCGGCCTGCGAATTAATGAGGCACTCGCCTTGCAAGTTGGCGACGTTGATTTGGTAAATGCCAAACTCCAAATTGAGCGAACCTGGACCATGACTGCAAGTGGGAAAAAGATTCTGGGTGCTACAAAGAATCGTGAGGATCGCACGATTTCACTTTCGGAACAGATGGTTGAGTTACTAGATCCACTGCTCAAATCAAAGGGTAAAAGTGACTACGTATTTATCGGTGCTAACGGTGACGCCCTTGACTACGGATACTTCCGCCGCGCCTATTTCACTCGTGCGGTAAAGAGCCTTGGGCTAGAGGATGTTACGATCCACTGGCTTCGTCACACATGTGCATCCATGCTGATCCGAATTGGAGCACCCATCACTACTATTAGTGAAATCCTTGGCCACAGCTCTATTAAGATCACCCTAGACACCT
>JBEGPH010000080.1:0-4129 GCA_041181555.1 Actinomycetota bacterium
CCTGCGCGAATGCGCGACTCAACGTATTCACGCGAACGATCCTCGAGCACAATTGATTCGATACCGTGCTTGGCGAGATAGCGACTGAGCAGGAGTCCCGAAGGGCCAGCTCCGATGATGGCGACCTGAGTTTTCATAGTTCTTAGAGAACACCAAATTACGGGGCTTTTGCTTGATGTCTTCCGCTCAGCGGAAGGGATTTAAATAACGATTTTGCTGATGCCGGCGGCAATCAGTTTCTTCGAGAGTGCGTTAGCCGAAACCTGCAGGAGCGGAGCAATTCGCATGATTTCGCGGTTATCCACCGGGGTCACTATTCCCAGAGCAGCAACAACTTTCTTACCAGGGCCGAAAATTGGCGCAGCCAAGGTTCTGGCTCCAATGGCTAACTCTTCCTCCGAGTGTGCAAATCCCTGATCCCTAATTTGCTTCAACTGTTTTCTCAGTTTGTCTGGATCGGTCACGGTCTTGTCTGTGTAACTCTCAAGCGAATCGAGCACTGCCTCCTGCAATTCTTTTGAACCGTTAGCCAGCAGAACTTTGCCAACGCCAGAAGCGTGCAGAGGGAGCCTGGCTCCGGGCTTTGAAATTACCGAAAGCGTTCTAGAGCCCGCGATGCGCTCTACGATCAAACAACGAAAACCATCGAGCACACCAATCTGTACTGCATCATTGCCAAGTTGATACAGGTCTTCCATGTAGGGCAGTGCAATCTCTCGAAGGTCGGAATGCAACGACGCGAGAATGCCTAAGCTCCAAATTTTTCGACCGATTTCGTAAGCGCCATCTGGCGTGCGACTAAGCGCACCTTGTAAAACCAATTCATGCACCAAGCGATGAACCGTGGTAAGTGGAAGTCCGGCGCGACGGGCAATCTGAGCAAGTGATTGATGCCGGTGGGTAGCATCAAAAGTGTCGAGCACTGTGAAGGCTCGACCGGTGACGGACTTTTGAGATTGCGAGTTCTCGACCATGTTCCAATCGTAGGCCTTGTCTTCCACTCAGCGGAAGTTGGGTTTTCGGCTACCGCGTGGCAACCAAGGGACAAAGACCTCTGGCAATAATCTGACTCTCTAATGTCTCAGCCAATCCGCAAATTGCCACGCGATCTCTCGGTGCCTCACCCTGATCGATTGAGCCAAGAGCATCCGGAATTTGCCGAAATTATGGCACGACATGAGCTTTCAATGGCACTCGGTCAAGACGGTTACACGGATCCTGAGACCGGCAATTTTGTTTTCAACGCTAAGCGACTAGCAGAAGCCGGCAAATGCTGCGCCATGGCTTGCCGCCACTGCCCTTTCAAGCGCTAAAACTAATTAAGCGGACGAGTTGATTCGCGAACGATAATCTCCGGAATCAAATTCTCACGAGCAGTTGGGTGCGATTTGGTGAGTTCGGCCAGCAACATACCCATAGCAGCCTCGCCTAAGCCCTTGAAATCCTGGCGCATAGTGGTCAGTGCTGGGGTCAGGTAAGTTGCCTCGGGGATGTCGTCGAAGCCAATCAAGCTGATGTCTCTTGGCACCTCGATTCCCCGCAGGCGCAGAGCTTTCATCAGACCAAGGGCCAAATAGTCGTTTGCCGCGAATATCGCGGTATAGCCACCGACCCCAAGATTTAGATCGACACCGATTTTCAAACCGGTATCTGCAGTCCAGTCGCCCTGAATTACATCGGGCTTCAACTTGTTGTCGGCCATGGCCTTCTCGTAGCCCTTGCGTCGAGATTGCGCTTCAAAAGAATCAATCTGGCCCGCTACATGAAGAATCTTTTTGTGCCCAAGATCAATGAGATGTTTGGTGGCGCGGTAGCCACCTTCAAAGTTATCGATACCTACTGCGTGTGCATTTCCGATGTCGTAAGTGTCGAGCGAGACCATCGGAATATCTGGGAATGACTCGGTAGCTAGTTTTACACTTTCCGGTGGCAGCGCGATGGTTACGAGACCCTCGATTTGCAATACGCGCAAACTTGCCAATGCTTCGTTTAGTGATTCAGCGTCACCTGGAATTACCGAAAGTGACACAACTAGGTATCCGCTGTGGCGAGCGTGGCGCTCCATCGCATTGTTCATACCAACCGGGCCATATAAAACAGTGTCTGCGATTAGGAAAGCAAGCATGTTCGATTTGGTAGTAACCAAAGATCGAGCAGCCAGGTTTGGCTGGTAGTCGAGCTGCTTCATAGCTTGAAGCACTCGCTCTTTAGTGGCTGGTCGAATGCTCACGTGATTATTCATCACACGCGAAACGGTTTGATGAGATACACCGGCAAGTTTCGCTACATCGTAAATGTTTGCTTTCTTCGCACTCATTTGTAATTCACCATCGCAATAAATCGGGTGATTGTTTCGCTGATTAACTTTTCGAATTCGGAATCGGCGATTTTGCTGAACTTGAGTTTTGCAATTGTGATTGAATCTGTTTCTTCAAACTCGGCATCGATCTCACCAAACTTGTCGGTCAAGAGAACAGCGCGTTTAGGTTCATCTAGCACCAGGTATTCGCCGCCGTGTTCGAACCCGATCTCTGCACGAAACTCAATCCGGCCACCAATGCGAGCGTCGACACTTTTTACGGGGCTTAGCCAAGAACCAAGCTGAGCTGCGCCGGTCATAAAGGCGGCAACCTCAGTAATTGGCTTCTTTACCTTCACCTCGCGGGTGATAACAAAATTCTTGTTAGCGTTCACATTTATCACATTACTACCCCGTGACGCCGCTTAAAGAGCAAGTGCGCAACCTCGTAAGGAGGCTGCGCACCAGCAAATTTCAGTTCAAATTACTTGGAGTTGTACATCTTGTCGAACATTAGGAACACGCCGTAGGCCAGTGCCACAAAAGCAAGGGCAAAGAGAGCGTAAGCAGCTACCCGGTTGAGCAATTCGCTTCTTGATGCCTTGGCATCACCCTTCGCAGCTGCAGGAGCAACGTGCTGAGCGTTGGTCAGGAGGCGCACACCCAGTGAGTAAACGACGACCACAAATGCGGTGAATCCAATAGCGCCAATGGCAACTTCGTAGAACTTAGTCCAGTCGATATTCATTACTTCTTACCGCCCTTCTTGGCAGACTTTGCTTCAGCCTTCTTGGCTGCTTTGGTCTCTTCGCGCACCTGACGTGGGGATTTGACCGACTTTGCGGCTACTTCCACCTCACTGCGAACATTTTTGTGGTTTACCTTGTTGCGGCGAGAAATCTGGAAGATCGCAATTGAAACCGCGGTCATCAAAATTGCATCGACGATAATGCCGACGGTACCAAGGTGAGTCAGGTATGCAGACAATGCTCCAACCGCAGCCGATGCAGGGAGTGTGAAGAACCAGGCCAGCACGATTTGACCTGCCTTACTCCAACGAACTGCGCCGCCTCTGCGACCAAGACCGGCTCCGATTACTGAACCAGAAGCCACCTGAGTGGTTGAAAGAGCAAAACCAAAAAGGCTAGAAGCAAGAATTGCAGACCCGGTTGCAGACTCGGCGGCAAATCCCTGAGCCGGCTTGATTTCAGCTAGTCCGGAACCCATAGTTTTGATGATTCTCCATCCACCCGCGTAAGTGCCAGCCGCAATAGCAAGTGCAGCTGCGATCATTACCCAAAGTGGAATTCCTGCATCCTTGGTTACAAATCCACCGGCGATGAGTCCTAGTGTGATTACACCCATAGTCTTCTGGCCGTCGTTAGTTCCGTGCGCCAATGCCACAAGTGAAGACGAGAACCACTGACCGACGCGATATTTCCCGCGACCGGTGCGAATCTTTGCGTTCTCACCGCGGTAGGTAATTGCATATGCAAGTCGAGTTGCAATCAGTGCGGCAACACCTGCGATAAATGGTGCGAACAGTGCTGGGATGGCGACCTTCTCAACTAGGTTTGCAAAGTTGATAGAACCAAACCCGGTGTAAGCAATGCCGGCACCTACTAATCCACCAACCAACGCATGTGACGAAGAAGACGGAAGCCCAAGGAACCAAGTGATTAGGTTCCAAGTGACCGCACCAGTTAGACCGGCAAAAACCATTTGCGGAAGCACATTGGTGCCGTCAACAAACATTCCTGTCGAAATTGTCTTGGCCACTGCAGTGCCGAGGAAGGCACCAACCAGGTTCATGATTGCTGCAACAGCAAC
>JBEGPH010000081.1:0-4080 GCA_041181555.1 Actinomycetota bacterium
GTGCGCAAGGTGCCTGGCATGCGGCTCAGCGCAAGGTGCACTCCAACCACTTCGTGTCCGGCCTCAACCGCCCTGGCCGCGGCAACGGCGGAATCAACCCCGCCTGACATTGCCGCAAGAACCTTCATAGTTCAAGTTTAAGCGCGTGCGGTTGCCACAATGGTCGGCAGAATTTCCAGCAGCTGAGCCACTTCTGCTTCACTGGTGCGCTCGCTGAGGGTAAACCTGAGTGTGCCGTTGGCCTGGGCCTCGCTTCTGCCCATTGCCAGCAAGACGTGCGACGGCCTAGCCACTCCCGCCTGGCAGGCGGAGCCAGCAGATGCGGCGTATCCGGCCTGATCAAGCAGAAATAGCAGGCTGTCTGACTTGGCGCCCTCGAAAGTGAAGTGAGCGTTGTGGGACAAACCAGGCTGATTGCCTCGAGAAAATCTGGCACCGGGAATCTGCTGCATGACAGTTTGGCGGATTTGCTCCACTAACTTGCGCGTGTGGCTGTTGTGTGAATCCATATTTGCCAAGGCGACATTCGCCGCAAAGGCAAAAGCTTTAGCTCCGGCCGCGTTCAATGTGCCTGAACGAAGTCCTCGCTCTTGCCCACCACCTTGAATAAGTGAAGTGATCTTTGTGGCGCGCGACACCAGCAGAGCACCAACCCCAACTGGGCCACCAACCTTGTGCGCCGAAATGGCCATTGTGGCAAGGCCGAGTTCAGAAAAATCAATGGGAACGTAACCGAATGCGGCAACCGCATCGGTATGACATGGAATTTGGAATTGATTAGCTACCTCTACAAACTTTTTGAGATTGGTCAGGACGCCGATTTCATTATTTGCCAGCATGAAAGTTACAAGCGCAACATCGTTACCGTGCTCGGTCAGGTAGCGGCTATACCAGTCAAAATCAATTTCGCCATCTTCGCTTACCGGTACCCAAACCGCTTCGGCCCCTTCGTGCTTTTCAAGCCACTCGATAGTGTCGATAACGGCATGATGTTCGGTGTAAGTCGAAACGATTTTCTTGCGAGTCGGAACTTCGCTGCTTCTTTGCCAAAACAATCCTTTGATAGCCAGGTTGTTTCCCTCGGTTCCACCCGAAGTAAAAATGACTTCGTTGCGATCGGCGTTTACCGCGAGCGCGATGGCCTCTCTCGATTCTTCTACCATCTGACGTGCCGACTGACCGAAACTATGAATCGAAGACGGGTTTCCAACTACCGCTAGCGCGTCCGTGTAATGCGACAACACCTCGGGTGACATCGGCACAGTCGCCGCATAGTCGAGGTAGATAGCCATAGGTTCAAGCCTATTAGTCGAGGTTTGGTTAGGCTGGAGCCTATGTCAAACCCCGATACCGCTTCAGCTGGACTCGGCATCAGCTTTGCCAATGGGGTTGGCACACTCAGGGTTTACTCAGCCTCAGCAACCGACATCTGGTTAGTCATTCTGGATCAGGCTGATCCAAGCACGAGCGTAAATGAAATTGCTCTGCATCCTGGCGAAAACGACATCTGGTCGCTCACCTCCCCCGAGATCGTCCCGGGCATGTTCTATGCCCTCCGTGCCGATGGTCCCGTTGGGCCGCGTCACGCATTCAACAAAGATTTGACCCTAATCGACCCATACGCCAGGGGTGTCAAGCGCATCAACGCCCGTGACTACTACTGCGTTGCGGTATCCGACGAATTTGACTGGCAAGGCGTGGCCAAGCCAAAGATTCCGATGGATCAGGTAATTATTTACGAGGCTCACGCCAGAGGCCTTACCCGCAATAACCCTGACATCCCAGATGACCTCCGCGGCACTTACGCCGGGCTAGCGCACCCCTCGACAATCGCACATTTGAAGCGCATTGGCATCACCTCGGTTGAACTCTTACCTATTCATCAACTGATTTCAGAGCCGCACCTAATCAAGATGGGGCTCTACAACTACTGGGGCTACAACACCATCAACTTCTTCGCCCCGCATCACCGCTATGCCACTTTGCAGGCCCAGTCGGCTGGTCCGCAGGCAATAATGAATGAACTTAAAACTGCCATTCGCGATTTACACCGGGCCGGTATAGAGGTAATTCTGGATGTGGTCTATAACCACACTGCGGAGGGAGGTAGTCGCGGCCTCACCTATAGCTATCGAGGTCTCGATTCCAGCAACTACTACCGCCAGGATGACGCAGGCAACTACCACGACACCACCGGCTGCGGAAACTCGCTTAACTTTGGCAATCCGCATGTGGTGGATTTAGTAATCGATTCGCTTCGTTACTGGACTAACGAAATGCAAATTGACGGATTCCGCTTC
This sequence comes from Actinomycetota bacterium, assembly GCA_041181555.1. Taxonomy (GTDB): domain Bacteria; phylum Actinomycetota; class Actinomycetes; order Actinomycetales; family Microbacteriaceae; genus Rhodoluna. The sequence continues at coordinate 2,301 of JBEGPH010000081.1, forward strand.
GATTTAGCAACCACTCTGGCACGTGACGAGTCCAATACATTCGACCCTCATCACCCGCTACTAAGGCGAATCGTTGATGATCCAACCCTCGCAGAGGCAAAAATGATTGCGGAGCCTTGGGATGTAGGACTTGGTGGTTGGCAGACCGGTGGATTCCCCGATCGCTTTAGCGAATGGAACGACCGCTTCCGCGACACGGTTAGAAAGTTTTGGCTAACCGGCATTGCCAATTCGCGCAACAGCGGAAATTACTGGAATGGCGTTGGCGAGCTTGCCACTCGACTTTCTGGATCAAGAGACATCTTTGACGGGCCGAGTGGGCCAATGGGTTCAATCAACTTCATCACTGCGCATGACGGATTCACTCTGCATGACCTAGTCAGCTACAACGTAAAGCACAATCAGGCCAATGGCGAGGGTAACCGGGACGGAACCACAAACAACTACTCCTTCAACCATGGCTTTGAAGGAGAAAACGCAGACGCAGAAACCATGGCCCAACGTCGCAAGTCGGCAAGAAACCTAATGGCGACGCTATTACTCTCGGCTGGCGTGCCAATGATCACCGCCGGTGACGAGCGTCTAAAGACCCAAATGGGAAACAACAATGCCTACTGCCAAGACACCGTAATGAGCTGGGTAAATTGGGAGCTCACCGCCCACCAGCGTGACTTTGAAGATTCGATTTCTGCACTCATCCACCTGCGCAAGCAAAACCCGGCTCTGCGTCCAACCGGCTTCAGCAACTTCGATCAAGCAACCCCCGAAGCAGAGCTCGCTCGCTGGTACAACTCAGCCGGCGAAATCATGTCGGGTGAGGATTGGGATAACAGCGAGACCCGAGTGCTAACCAAGTATGGCAAGCACCTGTCAGCCGATGGGCACGCCAGCGAGGTGCTGATCGTCATAAATGGGGCCGAAGAGCTAGTTGAAGTAACCCTTCCAAACGAATTAGCCGGCCGCAAGTTCACGTTGGTCTGGGATAGCTGTCTGGAACGACCCCTAGAACAAGGAATGCCGGTGGCTCAGACCACCAAACTCGATGGCCCGTCCATCCAGTTGTTCACGCTTGTCTAACAAAGCCATAAAGGCCTAAAAGAAGGCGCTAATCCTAGTTAGCCTTATTCAGTGAGCAAGATTTCATATCGCCATGAATCCCCGATTGGGCGCATCCCAATCAGTAAGGTCACGCCAGTAGTTGACGGCGGGCGCTGGCCCGCAAAAGCATTTCAGGGCGAGGTAATACCATTCAGCGCGGTTGTTTTTCGCGAAGGGCACGACGCCCTCGGCGTCGAAGTACTTTTAACTTCGCCAACCGGAAAAAGTTCAACCTTACGCATGCATCCTGGGGCACCTGGCAGCGACAGCTGGCACGTGCGTGCCCTGCTTAGTGAAATTGGCGAGTACAAGTTTTCCGTCCGAGCATTCGGCGACGACTACGAAACCTGGCATCACAATGCGCAAGTCAAGCTAGAGGTTGGCGTTGACGAAGAACTTATGATGCTCGAGGGAGTTGCGCTGTTCGCTCGCGCCGCTGCCGAAAAAACTCGAAGCAAAGAAAACGCAAAGCAGCTGGTAGCAATTGCAGAACTTCTTGGAGATGCTTCAAAGTCTGCTCAGGATAGATTCGCGTCAATTGATTCGGTTGATTTGAAAAAGGTACTCTTCGACGAACCAATTCGAAGCATCGTTACTCTCAGCGATGAATATGTGATCAAGTGCGAGCGCGAATACGCGGGCGCGGCAGCATGGTACGAATTCTTCCCTCGCAGTGAAGGCG
>JBEGPH010000082.1:0-4511 GCA_041181555.1 Actinomycetota bacterium
GGAGTTCTATCCAGAGATCGTTGCTTTCGAAGGCACTCCTTTTGCACTAAACCGAATCATGTTGATTCGCCTTTTGGTCACCGCATTGATTCTGGTTATATTCTGGCTCTGGTCAGGAAAATTCAAGAAGGCTTACAAGACTGGCCAGCTCGTTCCAAGCCGCTTCCAACTTATGGGTGAAATCTCACTCAACTTCGTGCGAAAGTCAATCGCACACGATCAGCTTGGCGAAAAAGACGGCGACCGTTTCTTGCCGCTACTAACCACAACTTTCTTCATCGTGCTGGGCATGAACATCACCGGAATTATTCCTGGTCTGAACATTGCCGGTACATCGGTAATCGGTTTGCCAATTGTTTTGGCTCTTGCCGCTTACGTAACTTTTATTTATGCGGGAGTAAAGAAGCACGGCGGGCACTTCTTTAGTGCTGCTCTTTTCCCGGCTGGCGTGCCAAAGGCTTTCCTGATCTTGGTTACCCCGATCGAATTGCTTTCGACCTTTATTCTTCGCCCGGTAACACTTGCTTTGCGTTTGACCATGAACATGATCGCGGGCCACTTGCTGCTCGTACTTTGTTTCTCGGCAACCCAATTCTTCTATTCAACGCTGATGGATTCTTCAAGGCGTTTGGAGCGGGAACCTTCCTGTTTGGATTCGTCTTCACTCTCTTCGAGATGTTGGTGGCATTCCTACAGGCTTATGTATTTACTCTTCTGACCACGGTCTACATTCAGTTGGCCCTATCAGACGAGCACTAAGAGCTAACAACCGTTAGTTCTAAACCACGGAAGGAAATAACAAGTGGACGTATCAAACATCGCCGCACTATCGGGCAACCTAGCAGTAGTTGGCTACGGTCTAGCAGCAGTAGGTCCTGGTATTGGTGTAGGTCTTGTAGTTTCAAAGACCATCGAATCAATCGCACGCCAGCCTGAACTTGCAGCTCGTCTGCAGGTAACCATGTGGCTTGGTATCGCATTTACCGAGGCACTTGCGCTTATCGGTCTAGCAACCCCATTCATCTTCGGTTAATTAGTCAGGTCAAATTCAGATGATTCTAAGGATTCTTGGCGCAGCAGAGGGCGAGGCTATGCCTAACCCGTTGCTACCAGCGTCGTACGATCTGCTCTGGTCATCGGTTGTCTTTGCAATCCTGCTCGCATTCTTCTGGTTCCGCGTATTGCCGAACTTCAAGAAGAACCTAGATGCTCGCACCGAAGCAATCGAGGGTCGCCTCGAAGCAGCTGAAAAGGCCCAGGCCGAAGCTGCAGCTAAGACTGCAAACATCGAGGCCGAGCAGGCCGCCGCACGCGCAGAAGCCGCCAAGATTCGTGAGACCGCTCGTGCCGAAGGCGCAGAGATTCTTGCTGAACTCAAGGAGCAGGCTGCTGCAGAAGCTGCACGCATCACTGCAACTGCTAAGGCACAAATTGAAGCAGAGCGCCAGGCGGCACTCGTTTCACTTCGCGCCGAGGTTGGTTCATTGGCTATCGATTTGGCTTCAAGTGTTGTCGGCGAAAGCCTAAAGAACGACAAGGTCGCAGCAAACGTTGTTGACCAGTTCTTGGCAGAGCTCGAGGCAGAAGAGAGCAAGAAGAAGTAACCATGGCAAGTGCAACCAGAGCATCGCTAGCTAAAGCGCAGTCGGCATTGAAGCCACTGCTCGCTAAGGCTGACATCAAGTTCGCGGAAGAGCTTTTCGGCATTGGCGCAATTCTTGCGTCGTCGGCACAGCTCCGCGGCATCCTCTCAGACCCTTCCGCTGAGAGCGCTGCAAAGACTGGAGTGATCAAGTCAGTATTTGGCAAGAACGCTTCAAAGTCTTCACTTGATTTCTTGAATGAACTGGTTGTGCTTCGTTGGTCTCGTGCCAGCGACTTGGTTGCAGCTGTCGAAACTCTTGCGGTGCACACCGTTGCCTCAATTGCCGACAAGGCAAAGAAGCTTGACGCACTTGAGTCGACACTCTTCGCTTTCCAACAGGCAATCGACACTGACTCTGATCTGCAGTTTGCTCTTGCCGACAAGAATGCCGGCGACGAAGCAAAGGCCAAACTGGTTGACGCACTTCTAAAGGGCAAGTCAACTCCTGAGGCAATTCTGTTGGTTCGTCGTGCTGTAATCGGCGCCAAGAAGCGTCGTGTTTCTGCCGTGCTCGAGAGCTTTGCCAAGCAGGTTTCTGCTTACGCAGAGAGACTCGTTGCAGTGGTCACAGTGGCTAGCCCAATCAGCGACAAGCAATTGGCTCGTCTTGAGAAGAGTTTGGCAAAGTCTTACGGACAGAGCCTCAAGCTAAACGTTGAGATTGATGAATCAATTCTTGGCGGAATTCGCATCCAGATCGCTGGAGACGTTATCGACGGAAGCCTAAGCAACCGTCTAAATGCAGCAAAACTTCAACTCGCATAAGCGAGACGAAAACAAACGGGTAAAACCGAGAAGTAGAGGAACGAGATGGCAGATCTAAAAATCAGCCCGAACGAGATTCGCGACGCGCTCAAGGACTTCGTTAAGTCTTACGAGCCTGCAAAGGCCTCAAAGGCTGAAGTAGGCCACGTGATTGATGCCGGTGACGGTATCGCGCACGTTGAAGGCTTGCCTAGCGCAATGGCCAACGAGTTGCTCAAGTTTGCCGATGGCACTCTTGGTCTAGCTCTTAACTTGGACGAGCGCGAGATCGGTACCGTTGTTCTCGGTAACTTCGAGGGCATCGAAGAAGGTATGGAAGTTCACCGCACCGGTGAAGTTCTATCAGTGCCGGTAGGCGACAAGTTCCTCGGTCGCGTGGTTGACCCGCTAGGTAACCCAATCGATGGTCTAGGCGATATCAAGGCTGAAGGTCGTCGTGCTCTAGAACTTCAGGCACCAGGCGTTATGGCTCGTAAGTCAGTTCACGAACCACTACAGACTGGTATCAAGGCAATCGACGCCATGATTCCGGTTGGTCGCGGACAGCGTCAGCTAATCATTGGTGACCGTCAGACCGGTAAGACCGCAATTGCGATCGACACCATCATCAACCAGAAAGCAAACTGGGAGAGTGGCGATGTTAAGAAGCAGGTTCGCTGCATCTACGTTGCTATCGGTCAGAAGGGCTCAACAATCGCAGCTGTAAAGGGTGCTCTTGAAGCAGCCGGCGCGATGGAGTACACCACAATCGTTGCTTCTCCAGCATCAGACTCAGCTGGTTTCAAGTACCTAGCTCCTTACACCGGATCTGCAATTGGTCAGCACTGGATGTACGGCGGCAAGCACGTACTTATCATTTTTGATGACCTATCAAAGCAGGCCGAGGCCTACCGTGCAGTGTCATTGCTACTTCGTCGTCCACCAGGGCGTGAAGCATACCCAGGTGACGTGTTCTACCTACACTCACGTTTGCTCGAGCGTTGTGCAAAGCTCAACGACGAGTTGGGTGCCGGTTCAATGACTGGACTTCCAATCATCGAAACCAAGGCAAACGACGTTTCTGCATACATTCCAACCAACGTGATTTCGATCACCGACGGTCAGATCTTCTTGCAGTCAGACCTCTTCAACGCAAACCAGCGTCCTGCTATCGACGTAGGTATCTCGGTTTCTCGTGTTGGTGGTGCCGCACAGGTTAAGGGAATCAAGAAGGTTTCTGGAACCCTGAAGCTAGAGCTTGCTCAGTACCGCTCACTTGAGGCCTTTGCGATGTTCGCATCAGACCTCGACGCAGCGTCACGTCAGCAGCTTGCTCGCGGTGCTCGTTTGACAGAGCTTCTAAAGCAGCCACAGTACTCACCATTCCCAGTTGAAGAACAGACTGTTTCGATCTGGGCAGGTACCACAGGCAAGTTGGATGAAGTTCCAGTTAGCGACATCCTTCGCTTCGAGAGTGAATTCCTAGACCACCTGCGCCGCAACAGCAAGGCGCTAACTACTATCCGCGAGACCAACAACCTCGACGACGACACCGTTGCCGAGCTTGACTCACAGATCAAGAAGTTCAAGCGTTCATTTGCTACCAGCGAAGGTGCTCCATTGGCATCGGCTGGTAACGCTGAGGCTCTAGGTGAAGAAGAAGTTCACCAAGAGAAGATCGTTAAGCAGAAGAAAAAGAAGTAATTAGAGCTAGGTAGAGGCAGAAAATAATGGGAGCGCAACTTCGCGTCTATAGGCAGAAAATCAAGTCTGCCCAGACGACTAAGAAGATCACTCGCGCTATGGAGCTGATCTCGGCGTCACGCATTGCCAAAGCGCAACAGCGTGTGGCTGCGTCAACCCCATACTCACGTGCGGTGACTCGTGCGGTTTCTGCAGTGTCGACATACTCAAACGTCGACCACCCACTTACTACCGAGCCTGCTCGCATCGATCGCGCGGCTGTTGTGATTTTCACATCAGACCGCGGTCTAGCAGGTGCCTTCTCGTCAAACGTCTTAAAGGAAGCCGAGCAGCTCACTACTTTGTTGCGCGAACAGGGCAAGGAAGTGGTTTACTACCTAATCGGTCGTAAGGCAGTTAGTAACTTCTCATTCCGTCG
>JBEGPH010000083.1:0-5821 GCA_041181555.1 Actinomycetota bacterium
AGCGAGCTCCAAAAATGAATACCTCTAGAAAGTGTGCGAACTTCTTCACGGATTCCCCTTTTGACTATTGCTCCCACAATACCAATGTCGGTGGTTGCCGTTACTAATTGAACGTAAGGGCGATTTACCCTTGCTGGAAGGAAAAAAGATGCCAGCACATAAATGGACTTGTAAATGTTGCACATTTACAGTCATCTTTAAGTCGGAAAAGCAGCAACTCGAAATCGAGGTCACCGATGGTGACTACGAAGCACACTATTCGATGGTTAAGACCCAATTCAAGGAACAAGTGAACGCACTTGGGGTTTTGTTTGACAATGACTTCAAATCAACCCTTGAGCAGGTTAAGGTCCAGGGTAAATTCGAAGATTTTGTTCACGGACTTCCAAAGTCCAATACCCTCGAATTTGTTTGGTACTAGTTATACCTAGCTAAATAGTGCAGGAAGAGTGCCCTTGTACCCGTTGCGAAGATCGTCAATCGGGAAGGTAGCAAGATCCTGAATCTCAAGTTCGCCAGAGTTGTCGGTGACTCCAATGCGAAGTACCGGAATACCGCGTGCTTCGCAGAGTCCGACAAACTTCACGTCGTCTTCGCGACCAACTGATACGACTACACGGCCGGTTGATTCGCTAAATAGTGCGCAAGTGCGGTCTACGTTGTCGCGTTCGCAGATCTCGTTGACCCAGATGCGAGCACCCATGCCAAAGCGCAAAACTGATTCGACAAGTGCCTGAGCTAGTCCGGCTTCGCTGAGGTCGTGAGCCGACTCAAGCAGTCCTTGCAGTGATGCTCCGTGAAGTAGGTCGGCGAGAGCCGCTTCATGTGCTAGGTCGACAACTGGTGGGCGTCCGCCGAGGTGATCGTGGATTACCTCAGACCAAACCGAACCGTCGAGCTCGTCCTTGGTGGTGCCGAGAAGGTAGATGTTGTTGCCGGCATCCTGCCAGCCAGAAGGCACGCGACGAGCTACATCGTCGATTACGCCAAGCACACCGACCACAGGGGTTGGGTGAATGGCTACATCGCCGGTCTGGTTGTAGAAACTTACGTTTCCACCGGTCACCGGGATGCCAAGTTCGAGGCATCCGTCGGCTAGGCCAGCGGTGGCCTGCTTGAACTGCCACATAACCTCAGGGTTCTCTGGAGAGCCGAAGTTGAGGCAGTTGGTTACGGCCATTGGCTTTGCTCCGCCAACTGCTACGTTTCGGTAGGCCTCGGCAAGTGCGAGCTTTGCACCCTGATAAGGGTCGAGCTGGCAGTAGCGGCCGTTGGCGTCGGTGGCAATTGAGATTCCGAGTCCGGTTTCCTCGCTCACACGAACCATGCCAGAGTCATCCGGCATCGCTAGTGCGGTGTTGCCACCCACGTAGTGGTCGTACTGGTCGGTGATCCAAGATTTTGACGCCTGGTTTGGTGAAGTGACGATTTGCCAAAGTTGAGCAGCGAGATCGGTCGAGTTTTCGTTGGCACGGTAAAGGCCGCGTGCGTGAACGCTGTCCGCGTTAAGTGCATCTTGGTAAGAAGGGAAAGCGACTGGTCGCTCGTAAACTGGTCCGTCGTGAGCCACGGTGCGAGGAGGAACGTTAACAATTTCTTCGTCGCCCCAGTTGATGTACAAACGTGGTTCTTCGATTACTTCACCGAGGTCGGAGTATTCAACTTCCCACTTTTCAACGATTTCGATGAACTTCTTCAAAGACTTCTTCGGAACAATCGCCATCATGCGCTCTTGTGATTCACTCATCAGAATTTCTTCTGGGGTTAGTGACTCATCGCGCTTCAAAACCTTTTGCAACTGCACGCGCATTCCGGCTTGGCCGTTTGATGCGAGTTCAGAAGTAGCACAAGATAGACCTGCGCCACCGAGATCTTGGATACCTGCAACAACGTCGGCTTTGTAAAGCTCGAGACAGCATTCAATCAAAACTTTTTCTGCGAATGGGTCGCCCACCTGAACGGCTGGACGACGTGATGGTCCGGTGCTGTCAAATGTTTCTGACGCAAGAACTGAAACACCACCGATTCCATCTGCTCCGGTGCGTGCACCGAAAAGAATTACGCGGTCGCCAGGTCGAAAACAGTTTCGCCACCGATGTTTGGAAGGCCGAGGCAGTTGCCGTAGAAAGAAATTCCGCTGACGACTCCGTGCACAACGCGTGCTGTGTCTGGATTTTCTACAGCGCCAAAACGAAGCTGATCCATCACTGCGATTGGGCGAGCACCCATGGTCAGGATGTCGCGAACGATGCCGCCAACACCGGTGGCAGCGCCCTGGAATGGCTCGATGTAGCTCGGGTGGTTGTGGCTCTCTACCTTGAAAGTGACAGCCCAGCCCTCGCCGATGTCGACCACACCGGCGTTTTCGCCCATGCCCACCATGAGGTGCTTCTTCATTTCGTCGGTGACTTTCTCACCGAACTGACGAAGGTAAATCTTTGAAGACTTGTATGAGCAGTGCTCAGACCACATCACCGAGTACATCGCCAATTCGGCGCTGGTCGGGCGTCGGCCAAGAATTTCGCGAATGCGTGCGTACTCGTCTTCTTTGAGACCGAGCTCCTTCCAAGGCTGGTGCTTGTCTGGAGTCGCTGCAGCATTTGCGGTGGTGTCAACGCCAGAAGGTACAGACTTCTTTTTGAAAAGTGCCACGATTTTTCCTTATGCGTTAACTAGTGAGTGCAAAACTGACTTGAAGAACAACAAACCGTCTACGCCACTGCGCATTGCAGTTGCGGTGTCTGGCCCGAAACCAGGTTCGACAGCGTGTTCTGGGTGAGGCATTAGACCAACAACATTGCCGCGCTCATTGCGCAAACCCGCGATGTCGTTCATTGAACCGTTTGGATTTCCGCCGATGTAACGGAAGGTGACTAGACCTTCGCCTTCGAGGCGTTCGAGTTCTGCAGCGGTAGCGATGTATCCGCCTTCACCATTCTTTAGCGGGATGGTGATTTCTTGATTTAGTTCAAACTGGTTGGTCCAGGCGGTTGAAGTATTTTCTACGCGCAATCCTTGATCGCGGCAGATGAAGTGCTGGTCTGAGTTGCGAATCAATCCACCAGGAAGAAGGTGTGATTCAACAAGCACCTGGAAGCCGTTGCAAATTCCAAGAACTGGCAAACCCTGGTTGGCCTTCTTGATGATTTCCTTCATTACTGGGGCCTGCGCTGCAATAGCTCCGCAACGAAGGTAGTCACCATAGGAGAAGCCACCAGGAAGCACTACCGCGTCAACTTTTTTGAGGTCGGCATCTGCGTGCCAAAGAGAAACTGCTTCGCCACCGGCAATGCGCACTGCGCGAGCTGCATCGCGGTCGTCGAGGGTGCCAGGAAAAGTAACTACACCGATCTTCATGATTAGTTCTCGACGTGTACGTTGACGACGTCTTCGATTACGGCGTTAGACAAGAAGTCTTCGCCGATCTTCTGAGCGTTCGCGATGTCGGCGTCGGTGATTTCGCGGTCGAAGTGAAGCTCAATGCGCTTGCCAATGCGAACGGCTGAGATGTCCTTGTTGCCGCTGCGGTGAAGGGCGTTGGCCACTGCCTTGCCCTGAGGGTCCAGAAGGTCGGCCTTTGGCATAACCTCAACGATGATTTTTGGCATTTTTCCCCTAAATATGGGTGGAATTTGGGCGCTTCTTCGGGCGGGAACCCCTTTAGTTTAGCGGTTCTCTTGCGTGAGGCGTTCGACCAGCTCGGTGTACTTATCGGCGGTCTGAGCCACGATTTCGGCCGGTAGCTCCGGCGGGGTGCCCTGCTGGTTCCAGTGGTCAGCCAGCCAGTTGCGCACAATCTGCTTGTCGAAGGAATCCTTGCGCTCGCCGCGGTCCCAGGCTGCCTTAGACCAGAATCGGCTGCTGTCGGGGGTGAGCACTTCGTCGCCCAGAGTCGTGAGGTCGTTTGAGGGGTCAATGCCGAATTCAAATTTGGTGTCGGCCAAAATCAGCCCGGCATTTTCGGCAAGTTCGCTCGCACGATTGAAAATTTGGATACTGAGGTTCTTCAGTTCGTTGGCGTGACGCTCACCGATTAGCTCGACCACTTTTTCAAAACTTATGTTTTCGTCGTGCTCACCGAGCTCTGCTTTGAATGCCGGAGTAAAAATCGGCTCAGGCAATTTTGCACCGAAGTGCAAACCTTCTGGCAGCGCAACTCCGCAAATTGCACCGGTAGCTTGGTAGTCCTTCCAACCGGAACCAGAAATGTAACCGCGAACTACGCATTCGATTGGAAACATTTGGAGTTTCTTTGCAACGGTTGCGCGACCAATAACTTCGTGTGGAATTTCTACTTCGTGAGAAACGTGATTTGGTACATCGAGGCGATCAAACCACCAGTTGGTTAATTTGGTGAGGTACTTTCCCTTGTTAGGAATTGCCGGCTCGAGTACGTGATCGAATGCGCTCACTCGATCACTTGCAACAACAAGAATCAGGTGCGAATATTTCGGATCTTCACTCTCATAGAGGTCGCGAACTTTTCCAGAGTAAACATGTTTCCATCCAGCAATCGCTTGTGCCATTAGTCGGCAACCTTTTTTGCGATGTCGTTGCGGAAGTGAGAACCCTCAAGGTGAATCTGCTTGATGTTTTCGTATGCGAGTGCGCGAGCTTCGGCGAAGTTTTTGGCAGAAGCAACAACCGAAAGTACGCGACCACCCGTGGCCATCAACTTGCCATTGATTAGCTTCGTCGCTGCATGACAGTGCTCGACGTTTGCGTCTTCGTGCAGACCAGTGATTTCACGATCAGGCGCTGCGGTATCTGGGTAACCCTCGCTGGCTAGTACAACTGTGATGGCAACGTCGTCGCTGAATTGAGCGCTAGGCCCTTCTGCCAGGCGGCCTGTAGCGGCGCGGTGCAGCAGGGATTCCAGCGGGTTGGTTAGGCGGCGAAGCACAACCTGAGTCTCTGGGTCGCCGAAGCGGGCGTTGAATTCGATCACTCGCACGCCGCGCTTAGTGATGATTAGTCCACAGTAGAGGAGTCCTACAAAAGGCGCACCTAAGCGAGCAAGTTCATCGACAGTTGGTTGCGCCACAGTGCGTTCCACTTCTTCGATGAAATTATCTGGCAACCAAGGTAGCGGTGAGTACGCACCCATGCCGCCGGTGTTTGGTCCTTCGTCGTTGTCGTAGGCGCGCTTGAAGTCTTGCGCTGGAGAAAGTGGCAAAACAGTTTTTCCGTCGCTCAAGAAGAAAAGAGAAACTTCTTGGCCATCGAGAAATTCTTCAACCAAAATTCCCATGTCGATAAATTTTTGAGCGTGTGCGAGAGCAGCATCGCGATCACTTGTGACGATGACACCTTTGCCGGCAGCAAGACCATCTGCCTTAACAACATATGGTGCACCGAATTCATCAATAGCCGATTCCACTTCTTGCATTGTGGTGCATTCGCGAGCCATGCCGGTTGGCACACCCGCTGCGGCCATAACCTCTTTGGCAAAACTTTTACTACCCTCGAGTGCGGCAGCTTGCTTGGATGGACCAAACACTGAGATTTTTGCATCGCGCAATGCATCGCTAACGCCGGCAACAAGTGGAGCCTCTGGTCCGATAATGACCAATTGGATTTTGTGGTCTTGCGCAAACTTGGTGACGGCAGCAGGATCGTTTGCATTCAGCGAAGGCTCGGTTTGTGCGTCTTTGGCGATTCCGGCGTTGCCCGGGGCAACGATGATGTTGGCGGCAGGAGTGCCAGTGCGAAGCAATGCTTTAGTAATTGCGTGTTCGCGTGCTCCAGAGCCAAGAACCAGAATCTTCATCACCTAAGTTTAAAGGCGTGAGAAGACGCATAAAACCGAGCGATGGCCAGG
>JBEGPH010000084.1:0-4612 GCA_041181555.1 Actinomycetota bacterium
AGCGCTAGTGAAATTTTGGTTGCGATTGCAGATTTGCTCATGACGAAGCAAGCCCCCTCAGTAAATAGCCAACTTGACCACTAAAAAGACTATGCCCCGGTGAGGACATAATCCAGAAGTGGCCGGCTACTTTAGGAACAGAGAATTTAGGCGCTTGGCCGTGAAAGCAAGGCCGAGCAGGATCATGACCCCAAAATAAGTCAGGTGCCCCAGAAGTGAGGCGTCCAGCGAACCGAGGGTTAGGGCTCGTTCAAGTTCGATGGCGTGCCAAAGCGGCATGGCTTCAACAAATAGACGAATCGGCTCGGGGTAAACCGAGAGTGGGTAGAAGGTGCCCGAAAACAGAAACATTGGCAACAAGACGAAGTTAATCCACTGCATCTGCTTGAAGTTGTCCAAATACGAAGTAAGCCCCATTCCAAATGCCGAGAAACCGAAGGCGATGACTACCGCTCCCGGAATGGCTAACCAACCCAAGGCACTTGGAATCAATCCCATCGGAGACACCACGGCCAAAAAAGCGGCAGCGTAAACCGCACCTCGTATTAAAGCCCAGGTAATTTCACCTAGGGCAACATCGAGTACACCAATTGAAGTGGTGAGAACTGTTTGATAAAACTTTGCAAAATGCATTTTGAAAAACACATTCCAGGTTGAGTCGTAGATCGCTCCGTTCATTGCCGAAGTAGCCAGCAGTGCAGGCGTGATGTATGCCGCATAGGTCACCGGATTACCGTTGCCATCCGTCACGTTGCCAATAAAGCCACCGAGTCCGTAGCCGAAGGCCGCAAGATAAAACAGTGGTTCTACAAATCCGGACAGCACCACCAACCAGGTGGAAGATTTGAACGCCATCAAATTGCGTTGAAGTAAAGTGTGCGGGCGACTCGCGTAAATTCCCTGAAGCAAACTCATTTGCTCAACCGCCTATCAAACTGCCAGGCGGCGATCAAGATTCCGACGATAAACAGCGCAGATAGATATGCAACGTGAGCGACTAATAACCAGGTTGGAGCTTGATGACCATAACTCAAAGAGCGCCCCAAATCGGTTGCATGCCAAACCGGAGAGAGCCAACCAATCCATTGAAGGTACACCGGAAGCGATTCGAGGGGATAGTAGGTTCCAGAAAACATAAACATTGGCGTAATGATGAATCGGCCAACGATCGCGAAGAAACCATCATCCTTCTTTACGAAAGAAGAACCCATGAGCATTACCGAACCGAATGCAAAGCCAGCCAATACCGACGAGAGGGTGAGCATTGGGATCGAGGCCAGTGGGACAGCACCGAACAGCACCAGGATGACCTCGTAAACCAGCACGGTAAGTACGTTGCGCACTCCGGCAGCCAGCAGGATTCCGCCAACAATCGAGCGGCCACCAAGCTGGGTCGCGTTCATGGCAAAGAATATCTTGTCCCAGACAAATCCACTGAGCACAGGGAACATGGTTTCGTCCATGGTTGCCTGAATTGCCGCAGTAGAGAGCAGTGCCGGTGCCAGGAACACCAGGTAGTCCACTCCGTCTATTCCGCCGTTGTTTTTATTGACCAGCGCACCAATGCCAACACCTACCGACAGCAAGAAGAGCACCGGGTTGCCAATGCCAAAGCTGAGCATCGAGACCCACCATTGACCCATGTTGCGAAGACGATGCTCCGCCACATACAACGCCCCTCGCGCAATCGAACGTTCGACGTCGATTAGTTTTCGGGATCCCTGCCAGGTCAAAATTGGTTCGGACATTACTCCACCAAAGTTCTTCCGGTTAGACGAAGAAATACGTCTTCTAGAGAGCTTCGTCGCACCAGTGAAGTTTGTGGTTCAAAACCGAGCTTGTGAATTTCAGAAAGTATTTTTTCGCCGTCGGCACTGTAAATCAAAATGCGGTCCGGAAGAGTTTCAACTCGGTCACCGAGTTTGCTTAGCTTTTCGCCAACCTCAGCGTTTTTTGCGGAGCCGAATCGAACTTCTAATACTTCCTTGCTTGAGTAACGCTTAATCAAATCGGCTGGTGAACCCTCCGCCATGATTTTCCCCTTATCCATCACGATGAGTCGGTCGCAAAGTTGTTCAGCTTCATCCATGTAGTGAGTTGTAATCACTAAAGTCACGCCTTGTTCTTTCAGGCGGAATAGTCGATCCCAAAGAATGTGTCTGGCTTGAGGATCAAGTCCTGTGGTTGGTTCATCAAGCATCAGAATCTCAGGCTCGTTGATTAGTCCGCGCGCGATAGTGAGTCTGCGCTGCATTCCGCCGGAAAGTTCGTCAACTTTCACATTTCGCTTTTCTTGAAGTTGAGCAAAATCCAATAGCTCTTCGATTTTGGCTTTCAGGTACTTTCGACCGAGCCCGAAGTAACGGCCATAGATGTAGAGGTTCTCCCAAACCTTAAGCTCGCGGTCGTGATTGTCCTGCTGTGGCACCACTCCCAGATGAGCGCGGATCTGCGGGCCCTTGGTATTGGGGTCTAGGTCGAGAATCGAGAGGTCACCCGAAGTTCGCTGAGACGTCGAAGCAATCATTCGCATGGTGGTGGATTTACCGGCACCATTTGGCCCGAGCAGTCCAAAAGATTCGCCTCGTTTGACTTCGAAATCGATGCCGTCGACGGCAACAAAATCGCCGTATTTCTTGGTTAGGCCCTTAGCCACAATCATCTTTGACACAAGAATTCACCCTAATCGATAACTTGTTAGCCTTTAGTCATGCCCACCTCAAGCCCTGCCAAGCCACGCCTGGGCAATACCCGAACCACGGGTAAGGAGCAGTTTTACACTCCCCCAGCGTTGGCAAAAGAGCTTCTCGGCGAGGTGGCCAAACACGTGCCCGATCTTCCGAAGCGCACGATGATCGAACCAGCTGGTGGTACCGGCGCATTTATCAAAGCAGCCAAGAAGTTTGGCGTCGAAAAAATCGTGAGCTTCGACATCGAACCAAAACATAAAGAAGTATCGCTTGGCAACTTTCTCGAAGCTGAAGTGAACACCAAGCACGCGGTTACCGTTTCTAATCCGCCATTTGGAAGAAACAACTCGCTTTCAATTCCGTTTTTTAACAAGGCCGCCGACCACAGCGATTACATATGTTTCATCGTGCCTCGCTCTTGGCGCAAATGGTCTGTGATTAATCGATTGGATCAGCGCTTTCATCTCATTGCTGACATCGATCTGAACATCGACTACGTAGACGACAACGATGATCAAATATCAGCAAAGAATCGTCTAGCCACTTGTTTTCAAATTTGGCAGAAACGCAAAACCATGCGTCCGATTGTCACCGTAGTAGACAACCAATTCATCAAAAAGGTAAAGCCGCAAGATGCCGATGTGAGCCTCACCATTTTTGGTTATGGCTGTGGTCGAATCAAAACCGATTTCAAGCGTGAGCCAAACTCAACACAGATGTTCCTCAAGCTTCAGCATCCGAGAGCTTTAGAGGCACTACAGAACGTCGACTTTTCCAGATTTTTCAAGAACACCGCTTACACCGAAGCGCTCTCTCTGCAGGAAATAAACTTCCTGCTCAATGAGTTTCTAATTGGTGAAGGCCAACTGAAGGAGCACAAATGAGCATGATGGGTGGTCGCGGTCGCGGATTCGGACGACCGGTAGACAAGGGACCAAAGGCTAGCTTCAAGACCCTGCTTCCCTACCTGGCTGATCACAAAAAGCCTCTAGGTATTGCGGTTGTGCTCTCACTTTTCGGTGCAGGAGTCTCGCTCGCGCAGCCGCTTGTGGTTGGTCAGCTAATCACTGCCGTGCAGAATCAGAAGCCAACTACGAGCCTGGTAATCGCCCTAATGGCGGTTGTCGTCGGTTCAGCCTCGTCTGATGGTTTCATGCGCTACCTGCTTGCCAAGTCTGGAGAGGGCATTGTTCCGAACCGCCCGTATCTCACTTGCCACGCGCCTACTGCGCCTGCCGATTGTGGAATACGACCGTCGCCGCACCGGTGATCTGGTTTCACGCACCAGCTCAGATACAACCCTTTTGCGTGCCGTACTTACTCAAGGTCTCGTCGACCTTGCCGGTGGTGTCGTGATTTTTCTCGGTGCTGTGATCGCGATGGCTTTCATCGATCCATTGCTTCTTGGGCTTACCGTGCTGATGCTCGGAGTTGCCATCACTTCAATCACATTTACTTCAAAACGAATTCGTAAGGCAACCACCGCCGCGCAAGAGCGAGTCGGCGACATGTCGGCAGCGGTTGAGCGTGCCCTCAGTGCGGTGCGCACGATTCGTGCAGCCAGCGCAGAGACTCGTGAAACTGCCCAGGTAAGCAATGCGGCAGACGAAGCCTTCACCCAGGGAGTAAAGATTGCCAAGATTAGCTCTGCCATCGCGCCAATTGGTGGGCTCGCGATGAACACCACTTTTATCGTGGTGCTCGGAGTTGGCGGTTATCGTGTTGCCTCAGGTGCAACAACTGTGGCATCACTGGTTAGCTTCATCCTTTTGATGTTTATGTTGATGCGTCCTGTCTTTACAACAGTGGGAGCAATCACTTCTGTGCAGTCTGCGCTTGGAGCGCTCGCGCGAATCCAAGAAATTCTCTCGCTGCCTGTAGAAGAAGCAGACGGAAAAGAATTCGCTCAGCGCAAGGCGCGC
>JBEGPH010000085.1:0-3846 GCA_041181555.1 Actinomycetota bacterium
GGATTTAGAAGCTTTAGCAATATTGGCCGATGGTCAGATTGCGGCAACTCCAGGATTCATGAAATTAGTTTTGAAAAACTAATTCCAAATTGACGGAGCCGGTTCTTTGAGTCTCGGCAATAAAGATGACTTAGCCCAATCGCTAACCCACTTAGGCAGTTTCGGTTCCTTACCAATCCAATTTGATTCGGCAAGCACCTCAGCCGGAGTCACTATGCCACGCACTCGCTTAAGGAAGCGAATTCGAATAATGGCTACTGCGCAAATTTCTGCATTCGCCACAAAGCGCTGTTCGAAATAAAACGCTTCTTCATCCCAGCCAATTACTTTGGTTTCAATTTGAAACTTCTGCCACGGCAAAAGTGATTTTCTAAACGTGATGTTGCTGGCAACAACGATTGGATACCAACCCAGTTTTTTCCAGTGCTGCCACAATCCGGCACGCAGCGACATGTCATAACGACCAAGATCAAGCAGCGTTAGAAATACTCCGTTGTTCATGTGATTGAACACATCAAGATCAGTTGGCCAAACGCGAAATTCGCGAATTCCCACGTCGTTCATTTGCAACTTCGAACGTGAGCGCCAAGAAGCCAGTGCCCAAATTAGGCGCAACCAAAGTTTCATGGATTTACCAAATGGTGACGCGCTCTTCAGGAGCTAGCCACATTTTGTCTTCCGGTGTTACTCCAAATGCTTCGTAGAAGTCATCGATGTTGCGCACGATTTGGTTGCAACGGAACTCTGGTGGTGAGTGTGGATCGATGGTCAGACGCTGGATTGCGATTTCATCGCGCTGCTTCGAGCGCCAGGCGAGAGACCACGACATGAACAAACGCTGAGTGCCGGTAAAACCATCAATCTTCTCGTCTGGGTCCACGCCCTTGTCGGCGCATGCCATGCGGTATGCCTTGAGCGCGATTGATAGTCCACCGAGGTCGCCGATGTTCTCACCAATGGTGAATGCGCCGTTGACCTTGTGAGAGTCGTCTAGCTGAGCCGGTGAGAGCTGGTCGTACTGGCCAATCAAGCTCTTGGTGCGAGTCTCGAACGCAGCGCGGTCTTCATCGGTCCACCAAGAAATAAGTGCGCCGTCGCCGTCGTATTTAGAACCCTGGTCGTCAAAGCCGTGGCCGATCTCGTGACCAATCACAGAACCGATTGCACCGAAGTTAACCGCTTCGTCAACTTCTAGCCCAAAGAACGGAGGCTGAAGAATTGCAGCCGGGAACACGATCTCGTTGAAGCCTGGGTTGTAATAGGCGTTCACGGTTTGCGGAGTCATGTGCCACTCGTCGCGGTCGATTGGCGCACCAATCTTTGCCACTTCACGCTGGTGTTCGAATTCTGAAACGCGGCGAACATTGCCAACCAAATCATTGCGATCAATTTCCAATGATGAATAGTCTCGCCACTTAACCGGGTAACCAATCTTTGGAGTGAACTTCTCCAATTTGATTAAGGCTTTCTTCTTTGTTTCTTCGGTCATCCAATCGAGGTTGTTGATTGATTCGCGATATGCCTTGATCAAATATTCCACCAAGACATCCATGCGCTCTTTTGCAGCTGCAGGGAAGTGCTTCTGCACGTAGATCTCACCAATCGCTTCGCCTAATGCACCTTCCACTGCGGCAACCGCGCGCTTCCAGCGAGCTTTGAGTTCTGGGGCACCGGTTAATTTGCGACCGTAAAATTCAAAGCGAGTGTTAACAAAATCACTGCTTAGGTAAGGTGCCATCGAGTTAATAACCTGCCAACTCAACCAAAGTTTGATTACTTCTAGGTTTGCTTCGGTGTAGAAAGTTTTGATTGCTTCCATGAAGCTCGGCATCATCACTACTGACTCGGCGAGAATCTTCTTATCCAAACCTGCTGCAGCTAACCACAGCGACCAGTCGAACGTGCCACTTAGTTTTTGCAGTTCTTCGAATGACTTTAGGTTGTAAGTTTTCTCAGCTTCGCGAGATTCAACCTTGCTCCAGTGGTGCTTTGCAATTGAGGCCTCAAATTCATATATGCGAGTTGCTGCATCTTTAGCCTCATCGATTGACCAGCCAGCTAGCTCGAACATCTCTGCGACGAACGGCACATAGGCATCGCGAACTTCCTGGTGTGTTTCTTCGAAGTAGTAGTCCTTGTCTGGAAGACCGATTCCACCGTTGTAGATCATCACTAGGTAGCGCTCAGGGTCTCCCGGGTCGTTGTCCACATACATACCGGTTAGGCCCGAAATGCCCTGGGTGCTTAGTTCACCGAGCAGTTTGGTGGCATCAGCCAGGCTGTCGATGTGCTTGATTCGGGTGAGATCCCCTTGGATTGGTGCTGCACCGAGCTCCTCAGCGCGAGCCTCGTCTAGGAAAGAGGCGTACATGTCGCCGATTTTCTGACTCACACCAGGCTTAGGGTTTGCCGAAGCATCCTCAAGGATGTCTCGCACGGCCGCTTCGCTGTTGTCGCGAAGAATAATGAACGAGCCGGTGAGTGCCTGGTCCGAAGGGATCTCGGTGTTATCTATCCAGTCGCCGTTCATGTAACGGTACAGGTCGTCCTGCGGGCGGACTGTCTTGCTGATGGTCTTAGGGTCAATACCTGGTGTAATTTCCATTCCTTTATCCTAGGTCGGCTTCGGAATTAGACTTGATTCGTGGACCTCCAGAAAATCATCCTGTACTACGGCTTTGCCCCGGTTTCCGACCCAGAGGCAGTCAAGCTTTGGCAGCGCACTCTTTGCGAGTCACTCGGGCTCAAGGGTCGCATCATTATCTCCAAGCACGGCATTAACGGCACCGTCGGCGGAAACATGGAAGACCTAAAGAAGTACGTTCGCGCCACCAAGGAATACCCGGGCTTCGGCAAAATCGACTTCAAGTGGTCTGATGGCACCGGCAATGACTTCCCTCGACTTTCGGTCAAGTCACGCAAAGAACTTGTTGCTTTCAACGCTCCCGACGAAATCGAAGTTTCACGCGCCGGAATCACCAACGGCGGCAAACACCTCAAGCCTGCCGAGGTTAACAAGCTGGTTGAAGAGCGTGGCGACGAAGTTGTGTTCTTCGACGGACGAAATGCATTCGAAGCGAAGATCGGAAAATTCAAGAACGCAATCGTTCCTGATGTTGAAACCTCACACGACTTTGTGGCTGAACTTGAATCTGGAAAATACGATCACCTCAAAGACAAGCCAATCGTCACATACTGCACCGGTGGTATTCGCTGCGAAATTCTTTCTGCGGTTATGCAAAACCGTGGCTTCAAAGAGGTATATCAAATCCAGGGTGGAATCGTTCGCTACGGTGAAACCTTCCGTGACAAGGGATTATGGGAAGGTTCGCTCTACATCTTCGATGAGCGCATGACCATGGACTTCAGCGACGAAGCAAAGGTAATCGGCGAGTGCGAAGGATGTGGCGCTGCCACCAACGAATTCCGCAACTGCCAAAACCTTGGTTGCAAAGATTTGGTTTTGCTCTGCGACGATTGCGCGCAGAAGCCAGAGATGCTCGAGTGCAAGCCAACGCACACTCGTGGTCGCCGTAAAGACATGGTTGGCTAATCACGCTTAAACAAAAAGGACTCGGATTTCTCCGAGTCCTTTTTAATTTGAAGTATTACTTCTTGCCGCTTACCTGCAGGGTAATGTTGGCAACGATTTCGCTAGTTAGACGAACGGTTGCGTTGTGCTCACCGGTGGTACGAATCGGGCTTGAGATTTCAACCTTCTTCTTGTCCAACTCGCCAAGACCAGCGGCTGCAACAGCAGCAACTACGTCGGCAGTCTTAACCGCACCGAATAGACGACCGCCTACGCCAGCCTTTACAGACAGACGAACAGACTTCTCTTCTAGA
>JBEGPH010000086.1:0-3757 GCA_041181555.1 Actinomycetota bacterium
TGCATAAGTGGTCCACCCTGCTGACCAGGGAATACTGCAGAGTCAATCTTCTTTGCGTATTCTTCCTTGCAAAGAATTAGACCAGAACGTGGGCCGGCAAGAGTCTTGTGAACGGTAGTTGAAACTACGTCAGCGTATGGAACTGGGTTTGGGTGAAGTCCAGCTGCAACGATTCCTGCGAAGTGAGCCATGTCGACCCAAAGCTTTGCGCCAACTTCGTCGGCAATCTTGCGGAACTCTGCAAAGTCGAGGTGACGAGAGTATGCAGACCAACCGGCAATCAAAACTGCTGGCTTAACTTCGTGCGCACGCTTGCGAACGATGTCCATGTCGATCAAGAAAGTTTCTGGGTTTAGTTCGTAAGCGTGTGCTTCGTACATCTTGCCCGAGAAGTTCAAACGCATTCCGTGAGTGAGGTGACCACCGTGTGCGAGTTCTAGACCAAGAATTCGATCACCAGGGTTTGCCAGTGCCATTAGTACTGCAGCGTTTGCTGATGCACCTGAGTGCGGCTGAACGTTTGCGTGCTCTGCACCAAATAGTGCCTTCGCGCGATCGCGAGCTAGGTTTTCTGCAACGTCTACTACTTCACAACCACCGTAGTAACGCTTACCTGGGTAACCCTCTGCGTATTTGTTAGTCAAAACAGAACCCTGTGCCTCGAGCACACCGCGGGAAACAAAGTTTTCACTGGCAATCATCTCTAGGAAGTTGCGCTGGCGATCGAGTTCACCCTGCAGAACTGCCGCGATTTCTGGGTCAGTCTCAGACAGTGGGGCGTTGAAAGTTGAAGGCAATTTTGAGGTGGTCATTAGGCAATTTTACTCGCCGAAAGCAGGCCCAAATTACCGATGGAACGCCAAAATGTTCGTTAGGCTGAACAAAGCTTTGGGGGCGAGCGAATGCTCGAGAAAAGGATGAAATGTCGAATTTAGCGTTGATCGTTGGCTCTGCCATGGTCGTCGTTGGGCTCGGCCTCGGGGTTTACATCACCGTGCAAATCGTCCGGCAGCGCAAAGCCGACCGCGACGAATCCTTCGACTAATCCGGTCGCCCGCTTAAACTTGAGCCTATGACTTCAGCCACCACCCACTGGGTACTAACCGCCGTTTGTGAAGACCGTCCAGGTATCGTTCACGCCATCTCGGGGGCAGTGTTAGCCAGCGGTGGCAATATCACCGAATCGCACCAGTACAGCTCGCTCGACACCGACCGCTTCTTTATGCGCCTGCAGATTGAGTCTTCGGTTTCGCGCGAAGAGTTTGAAAAGCAGCTGGCTCCGATGGTCGCTCAGTTTCAGATGGACTGGACTCTAGACACCGTTGGACGAAAGGCAAAGACCCTGGTACTGGTTTCTAAGGCTGCGCACTGCTTGAACGACATGCTGTTCCGTCAGCGCGCCGGACAACTGCCGATTGAGATTCCAGCAGTTTTCGGAAACCACAGCGACCTCGCCGAACTTACCGAGTTCTACGGTGTGCCGTTTGAGACTCACGCCATCACCGGTGAAGCCGATAAGCGTGCATTCGAAAATATGCTGCGCACCTACATCAAAGCCACCGGTATCGAGCTCATCGTGCTCGCCCGTTACATGCAGGTGCTATCACCAGAATTCTGCGACGAATTCGCTGGCAAGATCATCAACATTCACCACTCGTTTTTACCTGGCTTCAAGGGTGCTAACCCATACGCACAGGCACACGCTCGCGGCGTGAAGTTGATTGGTGCTACCGCTCACTTTGTGACCAGCGATTTGGATGAAGGTCCGATCATCGAGCAGAACGTTGTGCGCGTAGAACACAGCGACTCGAAGAAGCGCCTGGTTTCTATCGGACAAGATGTTGAGTCGAAGACTCTCACCCAGGCCGTGCGCTGGTTCGCAGAACACCGCGTTCTGCTCGATGGTGACCGCACCGTCATCTTCAGCTAAATTTCAAACGCCTGACTCGCGCCATTCGCTGCATTATTAATCCGCCGCCGATGGCTGCCGACAAACCGCCAACCGCGATAGCCAGATAACCAACTGGCTGCCAATTAAACGTCGGTCTCGATTCGGTTTCGATTGCCGGAATCGCAATTGGCTGATTCGGTGTTTCCACAATCGTCGGCTGCTCCACCGATGGCACTCCAGTGAATACCGGTTTGGCGATTGCCTTTCTGGCTTGAACGATTTTGGCTCTGGTGACGGCTATCGGGGCAAGACTTAGCGCCGGTTCCACCTCGACGACTGTCGGAGCGGGATCCGACACCACCTCCACGATTGGCTCTGGTTGGGCAGCCGTCGGAGGAAGTGGCGGATCCGCGGGTGGGTCTGTCGGAGGAATAACCACCGCTACGGATGCTGGCGGATCCGACGGGATGGCACTTGAGGTGGGGCTCGACGTGGGTGTTGGTGTCGGACTGGCTGTCGCAGCTACTGTGCTGGTTGCCTGCGCCATCACGATGGGTACCGCCGGTGATGTCACAGCGACTGCTGGGCCTAGATTTCCGTAGACGCTTCTTAGAGCATTTTGATTAATCGTGAGACTCACAACTTCGCCAGGATTACAGCCATCCACCACAATTGTCATGCCCGTGGTAACCAGGCCGGTCTCGGCAACGAAACATCCGGCTCCGCTTACGGTGAAATCGTAAGGCGGGTTTGCCGCGACTCTCTGGTTGGTAGCAAATTGCCATTGCATTCTGGTCGAGTCGTATTGGCTTGGCACATTTTGAAACGAGCCACTGAGCGGTGATCTATTGATAAACGTTGGATCGCCGGTGAAGTCGGTGGTTGGTCCGGTTACTCCGTTGTCGAAGGCCACCGAGTTTGCTTTGAGATTCATGAAGTAAGAACCTTCGCTGCAACCACCAACCTGAAGACTAAAACTGAAGGCCTTAACCGGTGGCACGCTCAAAACTTTGCATCCGGTAGCGGTTCCGGTGAAATAGAAATCGCTCACATCGAGACCGACAATGTCTGATTCAAAGTCGACGTATTCGGTTTGAGTTGTAGCACTCGAGAAGTCGTATCCGTAAATCCCGAGAACTGTGGGCACGCTCGATTGCGCGTTTGCCGTTGGCACGTATAGCATGCCGAAAATGGCAACGATGATTCCACTAACGCTCAGTAGCTTGTGCCACCTGCGAATCTTTTTTCTGTGCATGACACAAAGCAAATAACTCACAAGAGATTACCGAGGGAGTTATCCACAGATGAGATTGAGGTTAAACCAGAGAGTCTCGCCAGGCCTTATGCATCTTGGCAAACTTGCCGGTGCCGGCAATTAGAGCCTTCGGGGTATCGTCCTCGATGATCTTGCCGTGCTCCATAACTAGCACTCGGTCGGCGATGGATACCGTGCTTAGGCGGTGAGCAATGATGATTGCGGTGCGGCCCTTGAGCAGGGTCTGCAAGGCATGCTGCACCATGCGCTCGCTAGGGATGTCGAGGCTGGCTGTGGCTTCGTCGAGAATCAGCACGGCTGGGTCGGCGATGAAGGCGCGGGCGAAGGAAATCAATTGGCGTTGGCCAGCGCTAACTCTGCCGCCGCGCTTGTTTACATCGGTGTCGTAACCCTCTGGCAGTGAAGCAATGAAATCGTGGATACCCACGGCCTTTGCTGCGTTTTCAATTTCTTCTTGGCTGGCGTCTGGTTTACCCAACGCAATGTTGCTTCCGATGGTTCCAGAGAAAAGATATGCCTCTTGGGTGACCATGACAATTGCGCGACGCAGGTCTTCGTTTGAAAGTTCACGCAAATCGATGCCATCAAGA
>JBEGPH010000087.1:0-3990 GCA_041181555.1 Actinomycetota bacterium
CGTATTTTTGACCGGTATCGAAGAGTCGCTGTTGCCGCACAAGATGGCGTTCATCACTCCGGGCGGTCTAGCCGAAGAGCGACGACTCTTTTACGTGGGTATTACTCGAGCCAAGAAGAAGCTGCACCTTTCGCTCGCGATGCAACGCACCACCTTCGGCGAGAGCGAGAGCTCGATACCGAGTCGATTCCTGGCTGAGATTCCCGATGCTCTGATTGATTGGCGCGAATCGGGTGTGAGCCGTTCAATTGGATCGTCGATGAGCAACGCTCCAATCAAGCGCGATAAGCCCCGCACCGAATGGAAGGGTGCCATCAGCTCGGTGCGCGACAATGGCGACCTAGCCCTAGCGCCTGGCGACCAGATTGAGCACGCCGACTTTGGCCGAGGCAAGGTGCTCGAGGTTTCGGGTGAGCCACCGCGCTAGCGCCAATTACCAAGCTCTAAAAACGCCTAGAATTGCTGGGTTAGCCGCAATTCGAACGGAAAATCAATTGGATTTATTTGAGTACCAAGCGCGCGATATGTTCGAGCGCCACGGAGTTCCAGTACTACAGGGACTAACCGCAGACACCCCAGAAGAAGCAGAAGCAGCAGCAGCCAAGATTGGCGGAGTTGTTGTGGTCAAGGCACAGGTTAAGACCGGTGGCCGAGGCAAAGCAGGCGGTGTGAAAGTTGCTAAGTCTCCAGCGGAGGCAAAGGAAGCAGCAGAAAAGATTCTCGGACTCGACATCAAGGGTCACGTTGTAAAGCGCGTCATGATCGCACAGGGTGCATCAATCGACAAAGAGTTTTACTTCAGCGTGCTCTTGGATCGATCAAACCGCACCTTCTTATCGCTCTGCAGCGTTGAAGGTGGAATGGAAATCGAGCAGCTTGCCGAAGAGCGTCCAGAGGCTTTGGCCAAGGTTCCGGTAGATGCAGTTAAGGGAATCACTAAGGAGGTTGCTCTCGACATCGCTCGCAAGGGTGGTTTCGGTGACGACCTCGCCGACAAGGTTGCCGATGTATTTGTAACTCTTTACAAGGTGTTCGTTGAAGAAGATGCAACTCTTGTTGAGGTAAACCCACTAGTGCTCACCACCGATGGCAAGATTCTTGCTCTCGATGGAAAGGTTTCGCTAGACGACAACGCAGAGTTCCGTCACAAGCGCGAAGACCTAGAGCGTGACGACCTAGATCCACTAGAGGCAAAGGCCAAGGCCATGGACCTCAACTACGTGAAGCTTGATGGCGAAGTTGGAATCATCGGAAACGGTGCTGGTCTAGTGATGTCTACTCTCGACGTAGTTGCTTACGCGGGAGAGAAGCACGGCAAGGTTCGTCCGGCTAACTTCCTAGACATCGGTGGTGGAGCATCTGCAGAGGTTATGGCTGCTGGTCTTGACGTAATCCTTGGCGACCCACAGGTGAAGAGCGTTTTCGTAAACGTCTTCGGTGGAATCACCGCCTGTGACGCGGTAGCTAACGGTATCGTCGGTGCGCTGAATACCCTGGGTGCAGCAGCCACCAAGCCGCTAGTTGTTCGTCTTGACGGCAACAACGTCAACGAGGGTCGCCGTATTCTTGCCGACTATGCACACCCACTTGTAACTGTTGTTGAGACCATGGACGAGGCTGCCGACAAGGCCGCTGAGTTGGCTAACCGCTAAGCGCTAAAGGGAATTTTCAAATGGCTATTTTTCTAAACGAAGCTTCAAAGATCATCGTTCAGGGTATGACCGGTAGCGAAGGTATGAAGCACACCGAGCGCATGCTCAAGGGTGGTTCAAACATCGTTGGTGGAGTTAACCCACGCAAGGCTGGCGAGACCGTTGAGGTTGCCGGTAAGTCACTTCCAGTTTTCGGAACCGTTGCTGAGGCGATGGCTGCAACCGGTGCAAACGTCAGCGTGATTTTTGTGCCACCTGCCTTTGCAAAGGCCGCGATTGTTGAGGCAATCGACGCAGAGATTCCACTGGCAGTGGCAATCACCGAAGGTATTCCAGTGCACGACAGCGCAAGCGCTTGGGCATACAACGTTGCCAAAGGACAGAAGACTCGTTTGATCGGTCCTAACTGTCCTGGCATCATCAGCCCGGGTAAGTCGAATGCGGGTATTACTCCGAGCGACATCACCGGTGCTGGTCCAATCGGTTTGGTTTCAAAGTCAGGTACCTTGACCTACCAGATGATGTTCGAACTTCGCGATATCGGTATGTCAACTGCAATTGGAATCGGTGGCGACCCAGTTATCGGCACCACTCACATCGATGCACTTGCTGCATTCGAAGCTGACCCTGAGACCAAGGCAATCGTTTTGATTGGTGAGATCGGTGGCGACTCTGAAGAGAAGGCTGCGGCTTACATCAAGGAGCACGTCACCAAGCCAGTGGTTGCCTACGTTGCCGGATTCACCGCACCAGAGGGTAAGACCATGGGTCACGCCGGTGCGATTGTTTCTGGTTCGGCTGGTACCGCACAGGCGAAGAAGGAAGCTTTCGAGGCAGTCGGCGTATTGGTCGGCAAGACTCCAAGCGAAACCGCTTCGCTAATGCGCAAGGTAATCCAGAGCCTCTAGAGGATTCCGGGGGTGAATCGCAGGCTTACCTTTGCGATCGGTGCCATTCAGGCACTGACCGCGGTGGCCATTGGCGTTGGCGCTATTGCCGTGCCGCTGTCGATTCTCTGGATTTTCGAGCAGGACGCACAAACCGGATGGTTGGTGGCCTTTAGAACCGCCGCCGACCTCTGGTTACTGTCGCAGGGCACGCCAATCGATGTGGCTGCAGGTAAGTTCCTGTCCATCGATGTGCCGGCATTCGCCATCACTCTAATTCCGCTGGCATACAGCATCGTGCTGGGCTGGTTGGCTTATCGAATTGGTAGACGTTTTTCTGGCGCTCCGGAGATTTGGCCGGCATGGACTTCCGCGCTCGCGGCTTATGCGGTCCTTTCGTTTCTCGTTTCTAGCATGACTGCAGATATTGCAGTCATGCCCAACCAAATTCTCGGCGTGATTTTTCCGACACTGTTTTTTGCAATCTTCATGACTGCCGGTGCGGTCATTGGTGAACCGCGAGCGGTTTACGGTGTCGCCAAGAATGCGCAGGCACAAGACCGCAAGGCATTCAAAGATTTCTTTGCCAATCAATTTCAAAAACTGCCTTGGGTAATTCGCGTGGTTTGGTCGCCAGCACTTCGTGCCGGTACCGGAATCGTGATTGCGCTGCTCGTGGTGTCAGCTACTTTGATTGCACTGCTGGTGGCATTCAACTGGATCAACGTCATCACTTTCTATGAGAGTGTGCATGCAACTTGGTTGGGCGGTTTCGCACTAACTGTTGGACAAATTGCGCTTCTGCCAAACCTGGTTATTTACGGAGCGGCCTGGCTCACCGGAGTTGGTTTTTCAATCGGCGCAGGTTCGCTAATCTCACCGCTCGGCACTGCTGCCGGACCGCTTCCGACGATTCCGATTCTGTCGATTCTGCCTCAGGGTCAACTTGGCTTTGGCATGGTGGCAATCGTGGTTCCGTTGGTACTCGCTTTTTTTGCCACGCTCGCAATTCGTGATCACGCGGAAGACGTGCGTTTCGAATTCGCAACTCCACTGGCCTCCGCGCTCGCGCTGGGTCTATCGATTGCCTTTGTAGCGGCAAGTGAATTGGCCATTCTGGCTTGGCTGGCTTCAGGTGGTTTTGGCCCTGGTCGTTTGGCGGTCAATGGCTCGAATCCGCTTTGGGTATTCGCGATAACCTTCGTGGAAGTTGCAGCGGTTTCGGTGCTGGCCTCGTTCTACAGTGCGCGTCCGAACGCCGCCGATCACCCGCTACTCTCGCTCAGCCGCAAGAAGTAGTGCCGGTAAACTAGACCGGTGTTGTCGGTCGTAGTGCTAATTTCAGGTGGAGGTTCTAACCTCCGAGCCCTTCTCGACGCCGCAGATAATCCTCTTTTTGGTGCCCGCATCCTTGCGGTTGGTGCCGATAACCCGGCCGATGGTTTGGCCCA
>JBEGPH010000088.1:0-3692 GCA_041181555.1 Actinomycetota bacterium
ATGAATCCGAATGAGTTGATGCGAGCAAACGCAGTCAACGATCCGATCAAACCAATGTTCGGACCTTCAGGAGTTTCAACAGGACACATACGACCGTAGTGAGATGGGTGTACGTCACGTACTTCCATCTGTGCACGCTCACGAGCGATACCACCAGGGCCAAGTGCTGATAGACGACGCTTGTGCGCCAAACCAGCAAGTGGGTTGTTCTGGTCCATGAACTGTGACAACTGAGAAGCTCCGAAGAACTCCTTGATTGCAGAAACAACCGGACGCAAGTTGATCAAAGTCATCGGAGTAATTGCTTCGATGTCCTGAGTCGACATACGCTCACGAACAACGCGCTCCATACGGCTTAGACCGATACGAACCTGGTTCTGAATTAGTTCACCAACCGAACGGATACGACGGTTTGAGAAGTCATCGATGTCATCTGGAGAAACGACTACCTTGGCAGTCTTGTCGCCCATCTTCAATTCGAATGGAGTAGCAACCTGACCGTTTAGCGGCGCTGCGCTTAGGTCGAATACCAATAGGTACTTGATGGTTGCCAAGATGTCTTCGCGGGTAAGGATGCTCTTGTCAGCCTCAATCGCAAGGCCCAACTTGCGGTTTAGCTTGTGGCGTCCAACCTTCGCTAGGTTGTAGCGCTTGTTGTCGAAGTAAGTCGAGTTCAACCAAGCTTCAGCAACTTCCGGACCAGCAGTCTCGCCGCGTACCTTGCGGTATAGCTCGCGAAGTGCGTCTTCCTTGGTGATGATGTTGTTGGTTGCGTATGCCTTCGACTTGTCGTACTCGAGAGTGTTCTCGATTAGATCAACATCGATGGTCCAGCCCTTTGCGTTCTTTGCAATTGCACCTGCAAGATCCGCAAACTGCGCGCGAATTTCATCTTCGCTGTAACCAAGTGCCTTCAAGAAAATAGTTGCAGAAACTTTTGTCTTGCGGTCTACCTGTACCTGAACGATTGGCTTACCGTAGCGAGCCATCGGCTTACGCTCGTCTTTAACCCACTCGGTCAAGAACTCTAGGTATGAACCACGTGAAGGAATGATCTGTGCGCGGTTGTTGCGAACATCCAAGTTTCCGGTGGTGTTAGTGGTCTGTGAGAAATACACACCAGGTGAACGAACCAACTGTGAAACAACAACACGCTCGGTGCCGTTAATCACGAAGGTACCCTTCTCAGTCATAACTGGGAAGTCACCCATGAAAACAGTCTGTGACTTAATTTCACCGGTCTCGTAGTTGGTGAACTCTGCCTTAATGTAAAGCGGCTGAGTGTATGAGCGACCCTTTTCTTTACACTGCTCTGGAGTGTATTCAGGATCATAAAGTTCTGGCTTGTCGAAGCTGATACCCATCTTCGGTGCCTGTGCTGGGTTTACCGAGTCAACGATTGGAGAAATCTCCGCAAAGATTTCTTCTAGACCGTTCTTCGCTCCAGGGTTCTGATCTTTCCAAGCCTTGTTACCGATAAGCCAGTCAAAGCTTTCGGTCTGCAAGGTTAGAAGATCTGGAACCGCAAGCGATTCTGAAACCTTCGCGAATGATGGGCGCTGAGCCGATCGGATGTTTTTGTTCTTCTTCGCAGATGCCAAGAGTTGTCCCTCCAAGGAACTAGTTTCGATTGGGCTAAATCGCACCTATTAACCAGTGACGCCTCAATATGCGGTCACGCGCGCAGCCGAAATATGCATGCGGGGTGTTTGGGAGCAAACAACAAATCTATAACGAAGACCGTGTTTTTGCCAAGCCCCTTTTTGTCGTGGCTCTAAAGTATGTGCTCCAGAAACTCCACGGGGCTAAGAATTAGCCGATGGTTCCAGGGATTCAGTGCAAGTAGACCCTTATCCGAGGTCACTAGCACCTTGGAATCCGTGTATTTCAATAGGTCGAGCACCAAATTGTCTTCGAAATCCTTTGAATCAAAGGCCAAGCGCGGAGGTGCGACAACCTGCCCACCCGAAATCTGAACGATTTCAACCAGGGCCTGAAGGGAGTTGCCAATTACTTTGGCTGAAAGCCCCACCTTGTGCAGCACATCGGCGATGTTTTCGATTATGTGCGGGGATATGTGCAAGCTGAATCGATCTGCATCAAAGGCTAAAGACAGGCAATCAATCGGGGCCATGCCGGTTTTGGGTGGCACCTTGACTAGCTCCGGAAACTTGTTGCCTTTGAGTAGCAACGCATCCAAATAGACGTTGACGTCGAAAACTACCCCCAAAGCAGGGTAGCTAGGCACGCTTTTCAGCCCTGACTTCCTCAATCAAAGCAAGGACATCTTCAGATGAGTAGTGTTTGCCGCCCAGTTCTTGCTGGATGTCACCGAGAATTCCGTTGAAACGCTCGGCGAACTCCACCTTTGCCATCATTTGCATGGCCTTCCTTAGAAACTCGGATCTGTTTCCGTCGCCATACTTAGCCACCAGGCGGTCGAGTAACTCTCTGTCCTCATCTGCAATTGCGAATCCCACAGTCTTTGCTCTCATACTTTCTCCACCCCGTATGCAATGCGTATGCAACAAATAGTGCCACAGGCGGGTGACATTTTCAAGAGCGAGTTAGCAGGCGGTTAGCGCGTCGTTGATCTCGTCCGCGAGCGCGGCGGCGTCCTGAACCCCAATAAACACGCGGGAGTAAGGCTTGCCCGAGAGATTTAGCTGCAATACCTGCTGCCCCTTGCGCCAGGCCACGAAATCCTTGGTTTTGCCGCGGTAGGTTCCGTAAACCGCTAGTCCCGGCACGTAAGTACCCGGCACGCGAGCCCCGAGGGTGCGTTTCCAGCCAGAATCCGCCTCAACCGAACCCCGAAGCGAGGTTACCGGGATAAAGAGGTCACCCTTGAGGCTGCCAAGCTTCTCCCAAAACGAGAGCTTCACCCGGATACCGGTGTCCTGGATTTGAATTTCGGCCATTTGGCCACGCTAACCCAGCCAGGTGGCGAACTGCAAGTACAGCGGGATACCAAAGACCAGATTGAACGGGAAGGTAGAACCCAAGCTGCTGACCAGCGGGATAGAAGCGCTCGCCTCGGGTAAGGCCACCGAAACCGCCGCCGGAGCCGCAATGTAAGAGGCACTCGCGCAGAGCACAGCCAAAGCGGTAGCTCCCCCGATGCTCAAGCCCGCCAGCGAACCGGCTGCCGCACCGAGGAATCCGGCGAACACCGGAAACACCACTGCGAAAGCACCCATCCGCCAGCCGAGAGTCTTGAATTCACCGAGACGCTGACCGGCCTTGATACCGAGAGTCAGCAAGAACAATGTGAGCAAACCAGGCATCGCATCGACAAACAGCGGCTTCACCTTTTCAAAACCTTGAGCTCCGGTGAGCAAACCGATCACCAGACCACCGAGCATCAGCAAAACTGTTTTACCAAGGAACACTTCGCGAAAGAGCTCTTTGTCTTTCAAACCACGCAACCCACCCTTGGCCAAAACTATGCCAAGCAAAATTCCGGGGATCTCCATAACTACCAAAAGCGTGGTGACGACACCTTCATACTGCAGGCCGGCGTTATCTAGAAAAACTAGTGCCGCAGAAAATGTAACCAGCGACGTTGATCCGTAGTGCGCCGCAACTGCACCTCGATCTACTCGAGTAAGCGCCGGAACGAAACGCAGCACCAAGAAAGCCAAAAGCGGAATTATGCAGCCGAGCAAAACCGTGGTGCCAAGTGGAATACC
>JBEGPH010000089.1:0-3682 GCA_041181555.1 Actinomycetota bacterium
AAGACCACCAAGGTTGCCGCTAAGAAGACCGCTTCGACCGCCAAGGTTGTTGACAAGGCTGTTGAGAAGGGTGCGAAGGCTGTCGTAAAGACCACCAAGACCGCAACCAAGGCTGCCGTAAAGGTAACCGAGACCGCTGCTAAGAAGGCTGCTCCTAAGGCCGCTGCAAAGCCTGCTACTAAGAAGCCTGCTGCTAAGAAGCCTGCTGCTAAGCCAGCCGCTAAGAAGGCTGCTCCTAAGGCTGCCGCTAAGCCTGCTGCTAAGAAGCCAGTAGCGGCTAAGAAGCCTGCTGCAAAGCCAGCCGCTAAGCCTGCTGCAAAGAAGGCTGCACCAAAGAAGAAGTAACAACTTTTCGCAGAGCGCCCCATCGATTTTCGGTGGGGCGTTTTGTTTTAGGCTTGAGACTTCATGAGCGTTTCAGAGTCGAACACCAAAAGCCTTGGCCCGGCATTCAATCGGCTGTGGCTGGCCTTTTCGTCGGCAAAACTTGGTGACGGGCTCATGGGCGCGGCGGCTCCACTGCTCGCGGTTTCGCTAACCAAAGACACCGTGTTGATCGCGCTTTCGGGCGCAATGTACTTGCTGCCTTGGTTGTTTTTTGCGATCGCAATCGGAACTCTGGTTGACCGTATCGACCGTCGTCGCACGCTCGTTGCCGTCGCTCTCGTTCGAGCCGTGATTGCTGCGGTTTTGGCTTTGATGATTTTCACCGGCACCCTCACCATCTATGGCCTGCTTATTGCAACCTTCCTAATCGGTACGGCAGATGTCTTCAACGACACCGCCCTGCAATCGCTGATTCCAACAATCCTCGACAAGTCGAAACTTGAGCGCGGAAACGCTCGCTTTCAAATGAGCGACACCGTGTTGCAGCAGTTCATCGGCATGCCTCTTGGCGCAGTGTTTTTTGTTTTCGCTGCCGTGCTGCCTTTTGGCATAAACGCGGCCGGCTTCGCTATCGCCGCACTGCTTCTCGTGCTGATTCCGCGAAAGCACATTAAGAAGCTGGTTGTTGCCAACGATCGCCCCAGTTTCAAGGTTCAAATGATTGAGGGATTGACCTTTCTTTGGAATGACAAAAAGATTTTGCGCCTAGTGGTGGCCACCGCACTGATCGGTTTTGGCTTCAACATCGCGGGCGCAACATCGGTGCTTTATTTGACCGAAACCTTGAAGGTGCCCGAGGCAGCTTTTGGTTTGGTGTTGCTCACCGGAGGCGTTGGTGGGCTCTTGGGCGCGTACGCTGCACCGCGGCTATCGCAAAAGTTTGGTCGTGGCACGGTCCTGGCACTCTCGATAACCGTTACTGGGCTGTTTGAAGCGCTTCTTGGGCTCGCTCCAAATGTCTATGTTTTTATGCTGACAACAATCGTTGCAGGTTTCGGGGTCGCGGGCTGGAACGTTCTTTTGATGAGCGTTTATCACTCGCTGATTCCGAACGAGGTTTTTGGTCGCGCCCACGGCACAAGGCGCACCCTGGTTTGGGGAATCATGCCGATCGGCGCATACCTCGGCGGCCTGGTTGCGAAGATCGACCTTCGCACGCCTTACCTGGTTGGCGGCGCCTTGGCCCTGGTTGTCGCGTTGGTCTCGTTTGGCCTTATTCGTCAGCTCGGCAACTCGTCAGACAACACATAGGCGGTCGCCTGCTCGAGCGTTGGGTGACTGAACTTGAATCCGGTAGCCAAAAGTCGGTCAGCCTTCATTTTTTGAGAGCACAGAAGAAGCTCTACTGCGGCTTCGCCAATCAGCAACTTCATGGCAAATGACGGCACCTGCAAAAGCGCTGGGCGTCGAAGTCCCTTTGCGAGTGATTTCACAATCTGTGCGCAGGTGGCTGGCTCGGGAGCGGTTAGGTTGTATGCGCCTGACGCGCTAGGGCTGTTGATCAGGTGGATGATTGCGGCTGCTTCGTCTTGCAGGCTTATGAATGCCCACCACTGCTTGCCCGAACCGAGTGGCCCGCCGATGCCAAGTTTGATCAGGGGTAGAAGTTTGCCGAGTGCGCCCTTGGCTCGAGACATCACCATGGTGGTGCGAGCAAGAACTACGCGAGTATCTGCCTTTTGAGCTTGGGCCTCCCAGAGCGCTGCGAGGTCAGAGAGGAAACCGGTTCCCTTTGGTGAAGACTCGTCGAGCCATTTGTCGCCGCAGTCGCCGTAGAAACCCGATGCCGAGCCGCTAACCAGAACCTTCGGCTTGTTCTTAGCGCCGTTTATTGCCGCGACCAGCTTCTTGGTGGTTTCGATTCTCGAGTCAAAGATTTCGCGCTTATAAGACTTCGTCCACGGAATCTTGCCGGTTGTCGCGCCGGCCAGGTTGACGACCGCGTCGATGGTTTCGATTAGCGCAGGAAGGTTTGGCTCGTTGCGCTCAAGTTTGATTGCCTCGTGACCGGCGGCGCGCAGTTGCTTGGCAACCTCGGTACCGACAAGGCCGGTGTAACCAGAAATTAGTACTCGCATAATCAACCTAAATCGTCAGGGTTTGGTCCGACTCGTTCGCCGTTGTTGAGTGTGGCAATCGCTGCCATGTCTTCTGGGCTCAGGGTGAAGTCGAATACGTCGATGTTCTCTTTGAGCCGCTCCGGGTTTGAGGTCTTTGGAATCACCAGGTTGCCGAGTTCGATGTGCCAGCGAATGATCACCTGCGCAACGCTCTTGCCGTGACTACTTGCGATTTCAGTGAGAACCGGGTTGTCGCCAAAGCGGCCGCGCCCTAGCGGTGACCAAGCCTCAGTGGCGATGCCGTGCTCGCTGTTGTAGCGGCGAACGTCGGCTTGTTGCAGGGCTGGGTGCAGCTCAACCTGGTTGAGCGCGGGCACGATGTTGGTTTTCGAGAGCAGCTCGTCGAGGTGATGCGGGTTGAAATTACTCACGCCGATTCCGCGGATCTTGCCGCCCTCGAGAGCCTTTTCAAAGGCCTGCCAGGTTTCGACGAATAGGTTCTGCTTGGGGCATGGCCAGTGAATCAGCAGCATGTCGATGTAGTCGATGTTTAGGCGCGCGAGCGCCTCGTCGATTGCCTCGGTGGCGTTATCGAAGCCTTGGCGGTCGTTCCAGATCTTGGTGGTGACAAACAGTTGTTCGCGATCCAGCCCCGACTGGCGCACACCAGCGCCGATTTCGAATTCATTGTCATAGAGGGCGGCTGTGTCGATGCGTCGGTAGCCGACCTCGATGGCTGCCTTTACGAGCTCAACGCCGATGTCTTGGCCAACCTTGTAAACGCCAAGCCCGAGTTGCGGAATCTGCTGGCCGCTGTTGAGTTGGATGCGCGGGTTTTGCTCTGGTGTGAAGGTCATGTACTAACTAACCCACGGACCGAACACTGGATTCCATTGAGTTACAACTCTTTCGCCGATGAAGCCGGCGATGTCGAATGGGTCGTTATCTAGCAAAGCGCTCACGGCTTCGACGCTTTCGGCTTTGATGATTAGCAAAGCGCCTGGGTTATCGACCATCGGGCCACTGGCGAGCAGGGTGCCGGCCTCGTACAGGCCTTTTAGCCACTCGCGGTGAATCGGGCGAATCTCTGCGAGTGCCTCTGGTTCGGCTGAGTAAAAGTAGTTCACGGCATAGGTGTTCAATGATCTGCCTTATCGGTTGATGGGGGAGTTGGGGTGAACGGTAGCGAGAGCAGGGCAACGGTCAAGCCAAGCAGGCCAGCCACAATCGAAACG
>JBEGPH010000090.1:0-3681 GCA_041181555.1 Actinomycetota bacterium
GTGATTGTTCTTGCTGTGGTTATCGGTCTTGTGCCTGATGCCAACTGGCTTGTGGGGGGCCTCGCTGGCTTGGGTGTTGGTGTTGTTGCTGCAGGATCATCACTTGGTCACCGCTTGTTCTCGTACCAGGGGTTCAAGGTTTGGTTTATCGAAGTGGGTGCCGACATTATTGGTTTGGCACTCGCGGGATCGGTTATCGGAGCGTTTTAGTTGGCCGCTAAGGACATCGACAAGTTTTTGGCTTCTGTTGAGGAGCCAAAGAAGTCGACTCTTGAAGAAGTGCGTCGCAGAATCTTGGAGATTGTGCCCGATGCAGAACAGACCATCAAGTACAACATGCCTGCTTTCATGTATAACGGCAAGTGCTTCGCCTGCATCGCACCTTTTAAGAATCACCTCAACTATTCGCCATACAGCGGTAACGTATTGAGTCAGCTTGGAAAAGAACTAGACGGTTATGTGGTTTCAAAGGGCAGCATGCAGTTTGCAATCGACAAGCCGCTTCCAAAAACATTGCTAAAGAAACTCATCAAGATTCGCCTTGACGAGATTGACGGTAAGTGAAAACTTTCAAAAACTTTTTATCCGGCATGAATCCTTGGTTGCCGGTCTTTTTGACGACCTTTCTTTTTCACGTTATTCGCGGAGCATTCGGCGACGCTTTAATCTTTGGTACCGGCTGCACAATCTTGATTCTCGATTGGAAAAAAGTTGTGCCTTGGCACATGCCGGAGCGTCCGAAGTTGAGCAAATGGGTGGTCACCGGCGGGATGCTGGTTGCGGCTTCAGTTTTATTTTTTAGTAAGCGCGGAGGATGGCAAGACATTGTTTTGCTTTTGGCGCTTGCTCCGATAGCTATTTCACTTACTTACTACCGCGACCACGGGCCAAAGCCGAGCGCTACTAAAACCATGGCCCGCACTCGTGCCTGGTGGGTGGGCATAGCCATCACGATGGCGCTCTGTGAGCTCATGGCCTACATCTGGGCCAACGTCTACAAAGATGACAAGAGCTTTCCGACCATCTCGGTCTTGGTGAATCCGATTCTCGAATCGCCATACGGTCGCTCAGTCTTTTTGGTGCTCTGGATGCTGATTGGCGTGGGCATGCTCGGGATTTGGCGGAAGAAGAAATGATTCCGATCATCGAGTATTCGCTGGCGATTGTTGCCGGTTTTGCCCTCTGGCTCTGGGGTAAATTGCGTCCAGACCAGATAGCCCCACTGGGCGACCTAGTCGATCGCATGATGCATCACCGCAACACGAGGCTCGCGGTGGTTGTCGTCTGGTGGTGGCTGGGCTGGCACTTCTTTACTGTCTAGGCTGGAGTCATGTCTCTTCCAACCGTTCATCACTGGATCGCCGGCAAACTATTTGAAGCTCCAGCCGGGCGATTTGCCCCGGTATACGACCCAGCACTTGGAGTGGAGACCAAGCGGGTAGCAATCGCTGAAACAGGTGAAGTCAAGCTTGCCGTTGCCGCCGCGAAGATCGCTTTTGAGTCTTGGAAGAATGTTTCGCAGGCCAAGCGCCAGGAAATCCTGTTTAGCTTCCGTGAGTTGCTGAATGCGCGCAAGGGTGAGCTCGCAGAGATCATCACTTCAGAGCACGGCAAAGTGCTTTCCGATGCATTGGGTGAAATTACTCGCGGGCAAGAGGTCGTGGAGTTTGCCTGCGGCATGCCGCACCTACTCAAGGGCTTTTACACTGAGAACGCATCTACCGGAGTAGACGTCTATTCCACTCGCCAAGCACTCGGTGTGGTTGGCATAATTTCGCCGTTTAATTTTCCAGCAATGGTGCCGATGTGGTTTTTCCCAATCGCAATTGCGGCTGGTAACTCGGTAATTTTGAAACCTTCGGAGAAGGCTCCTTCTGCTGCGATTTGGTTGGCGAAACTATGGAAGGAAGCCGGTCTGCCCGACGGCGTTTTCAACGTGATTCAAGGTGACAAAGTTGCCGTGGATGAATTACTGACGAATCCAGATGTTCAAGCAATTTCTTTTGTCGGATCAACCCCGATTGCGAAGTATGTTTACGAAACCGGCGCGAAGCATGGCAAGCGAGTACAGGCTCTCGGTGGAGCAAAGAATCATATGCTCGTGCTTCCTGATGCAGATCTCGACTTGGTTGCCGACTCAGCAATCAACGCTGGTTTTGGTTCAGCGGGAGAGCGCTGCATGGCAATCTCGGTGGTAGTTGCTGTTGAACCAGTTGCTGATGCACTTATCGGCAAACTCACCGAGCGCATGAGCAAGCTTCGTACTGGAGACGGCCGACGCGGCTGCGATATGGGGCCGCTGGTTACCAAAGAACATCGCGACCGAGTAGCCGGCTACATAGACATCGCGGCAGCCGATGGTGCAACTGTTGTAGTAGACGGACGTAATCAAGATTTCGATGGCGAATCGAGCGGTTTCTGGCTCGGTCCGACGCTGATCGATCACGTGCCGACCACTTCCAAGGTTTACCAGGACGAAATTTTTGGCCCAGTGCTTTCAATCGTTCGTGTGAAGTCTTATGAGGAAGGCGTGGACCTAATCAATAAGGGAGCCTTCGGCAACGGCACAGCGATTTTCACCAACGACGGCGGAGCGGCTCGCAGATTCCAGAACGAAATCGAGGTCGGCATGATTGGCATTAACGTGCCGATTCCGGTGCCGGTGGCTTACTACTCGTTTGGTGGTTGGAAGAACTCTGCATTCGGTGACACCAAGGCTCACGGCGTTGAGGGAGTGCACTTCTTTACTCGCGGCAAGGCAATCACTTCTCGTTGGCTAGACCCGAGCCATGGCGGAATCAACCTCGGGTTCCCGCAAAACTAGTTTGGGAATCAGGGTGACTCCATTTCTGGAGCCACCCCGGGCTTCACCTCAACAGAAGTAGTATTTGCAAAATCAAAATTATGATTTTTCCTACTATCATGATGAGTGCAACTAGTTTGGATAAATCCATTTCGTTGTCCTTTATTCGGGAGCGATCCAAAAAAAGTGCAAAGCCAGTTCCCCCGCAGGCTGCTTACACAATCTGCGTTTTTAGCGCTAAGTGGTTAGTCCTAAAATCCAGAGGATCTAGCTATACGCTTCTCAGCGTCAGAAAAGAACCCCACCCAGCTATTACTGGGTGGGCTTTTCTTTAGCTCGGCTCAACAATTCGCTCGTCTATTGCCTTGCTCAATCAGAGTTTCATTTAATTTCCCAATGCGGATAGCAGTTGGAATTAATGTGGATTAGATTGCGAGATTTGAATCTGTTGACAATTAGGCAAATGCTGCAGTGGCGAGTGCATGAAATTTGCCGTTAGTGGCAAGCACTGATGATGTCTCAGCGGTCAGCGGGCCATCGAGTGCGGTTAACTTTCCGCCAGCTTGTTCAACAATTGGTACAAGTGCAGCAATGTCGTAAATTTTTAGGTCGTGTTCGGCCACGATGTCTACGCTTCCTTCGGCAAGAAGCATGTATGAGTAGAAGTCGCCATAGGCACGAGTGCGCCAGAGCTTGCGGCTGAACTCAAGAAGTTGCGGCAGCTTGCCCGATTCATCCCAGAGTTTCAGGTTGTTGTAGCTGATGCTCGCGTGAGCTTTGTCTGCGATTGCTGAAACTTCGATTTCGCGTTCAATGCCGTTTATGTCGCGAGTCCACGCCCCAATATTTGGCGCGGCCCACCAGCGACGCCCGAGGGC
>JBEGPH010000091.1:0-3659 GCA_041181555.1 Actinomycetota bacterium
AGCAAAGTCTTCACTACCGAGTCAACATTTACCGCACGAATTGATGCCACTTGACCACGCGAGATTGGTTGTTTGTAGGCGATTACGGCAAGTGTTTCCAACGCCGCTTGCGAAAGCTTTGTTGGGTTTTCATTTGCTATGAACATGCGAACGGCCCAGTCGTAATCTTGGCGAACAAAAATCCTCCATCCGCCACCAATCTCTCGCAATTCGAAACCTCTTACAGGGCCAGCAGACTGGCCGTTGTAATCAGCCTGAAGAGCGACAACTGCATCACGAACTTCATTCACCGGCCTTTCCAGTGCGGTCGCGAGAGCCACCAACGACAGCGGAACATCTGTGATCATGAGAATTGCTTCGACTGCTGCCTGAAGATTATCTTCGGCCGCACTCTCGATAACTGTTTCTACCAAGGAATCCAAATTACTGGTCTCTTGCTGAAGGTCTTCGTTATTCATAGTCGGCTCCCAATGCTGCTAGTTGTTCATCGTCAAAATTGTTTCCTCGCCAAGAGATCAAAAGATCACCAAGTGGGCTCTCCTGCTCAAATCCAATTGCGTTATAGCGGTATAGCTCTAGCACCGCAAGGAATCTCGCTACCACAACGGCACGGTCGGTGACTGAAGCAATAACTTCACGGAAAGTCACCTTGGGTGAACGACGCAAAATCGCAATGACCTCTGCCGCCTGTTCCCTGATGCTTACCCTTGGCGCATGTAGGTGAGTAAGTCCAACACTCGGAATAACTCTTGGAGTCAGAACTTCTTCGGCTAACTTGGCGAATTCTTCAACCGACATGGTCCAGTTGAGTTCTGGCTTTTGTTCGCGGAACCGCTCCTCGACCCTCACATCACGCGGAGTTCTATCCTGTTCCGACGCAAATGACTCTGCGAACCAAACTGATACATCCTTGAAAGCGCGGTACTGAAGAAGTCGCGCAAAAAGCAGGTCGCGAGCTTCGAGAAGGGCAACATCCTCGGCGTCGACAACTTCGCCCTTCGGAAGTAAACCAGCAATCTTAAGATCGAGCAGTGTGGCTGCAATCACTAAGAACTCGGTAGCTTGTTCCAGCTCCTCATTTTCATCCAAAGTTTTTAGGTAACTTATGAACTCATCAGTAACCTTGCTGAGCGAGACTTCGGTGATATCCATCTCGTGCTTTGAGATAAGCGAAAGCAAAAGGTCAAATGGGCCGTCGAAGTTTCCGATGTTTAGTGCGAAGCCTGAACCTCGCTCGCTGCTCTCAATCAATTCAGATTTAAGGGGCGCAGCCACGACTTACCAACTCTCGGGCTACCGAACGGTACGACTCGGCTGCCTCTGAAGTAGCCGCGTAAGAAGTAATTGGTAGCTGAGCAGCGGTGGCATCCTTAAATTTCACCGTGCGATTTATTTGGGTTTTGAAGACCTGGTCTCCGAACGCCTCGTAAAGCCTGTCGAAAACTTCCTTGGCATGGAGGGTCTTGTCGTGCATCGTGACAATAATGCCGTCCAGTTTGATCGCTGGATTTAGTCTGTCCTGAACCTTGTGAACGTGCTCGATCAACAGCGCCACACCGCGAAGGGCGAAGAAATCTGGTGCCATAGGAATCAGCACACCGTGAGCCGCAGTCAATGCATTTATAGTCAAAAGCCCAAGCGATGGCTGGCAGTCGATAATGATTACGTCATACTCATCTGAGACTTTGCGGAGAATGTTTGCCAAAATGCTCTCGCGGGCCACTTCACCAACTAATTCGATTTCAGCCGCCGACAGGTCAATGTTTGCCGGCATAAGATCCAAGTTTTTGACAGGTGAATGACGAATGACCTCGTGCGGGTCTTTGATGGTTCCCTTGAGAAGGTCGTAGACAGTTGGTATTTCACCAGGTACTGCAAGCACACCAAGGTGAGTGCTTAGAGCGCCTTGCGGATCAAAATCGATAGCCAGAACCTTGCGACCGTAATCCGCGAGCGCGGCTGCCATGTTTACTGCGGTTGTGGTCTTGCCCACGCCGCCCTTTTGATTGCACATGGCAATAATTCGTGCGGGCCCGTGGCTGGTGAGCTTCTTCGGGGTTGGGAAACGGTTGTCCGTCGCTGCCTTTTTAGTGGCCACTTCATTCCTCCCGAATATAGTTTCGCCACTAGCCTACCCGCCCAGAGCAGGCCCTATTTTCGCGCCCGCGGATGGGCCTCAGCGTAAACCTCTCTGAGCCGATCGACCGTTACCAGCGTATAAATCTGTGTTGTAGCCACCGAAGAATGGCCCAGTAGCTCCTGAACCACACGCACGTCTGCCCCGCCCTCAAGCAGGTGGGTGGCAAAGGAGTGGCGCAGCGTATGTGGAGAAATCTCCCCGGGTAATTCGGCGATTTTGGCCGAATCAGCGATAATTTGCCAGGCGCTCTGGCGGCTAAGGCGCCCTCCTCGTTGGTTTAGGAAAAGTGCGGGCGTTCCTTTCCCAAGCATCGCCAAACCAGGGCGAATTCTCACCAAATATGCCTCGATTGCGCGCTGCGCATAGCTGCCCACCGGGACGATTCGCTCCTTTGAGCCCTTTCCAAATAGCCGCACCAGAGTTGGATCTACCAGGTCATCTAGGTCAAGATTGACTACTTCGCTAACTCGAGCCCCAGTAGCGTAGAGCAACTCCAAGAGCGCTCTGTCTCTGACCTGAATTGTCGAGATTGCACCTTCCGA
The DNA here is from genome assembly GCA_041181555.1 of Actinomycetota bacterium. Taxonomy (GTDB): domain Bacteria; phylum Actinomycetota; class Actinomycetes; order Actinomycetales; family Microbacteriaceae; genus Rhodoluna. The sequence goes on from JBEGPH010000091.1 coordinate 2,683, forward strand.
GCCGGGATCGGGGCCGGCTGCAGCTAAAAGCTTCTCTACCTGGTCGATTGTGATTGCTTTTGGCAGTCGCCTTGCAGCTTTCGGCGGCTTGACCGATGCGGCTACGTCGTTTATCAGCAAGTTCTCGAGCAGTAGGTACTTATGTAGGCCGCGAACCGCTGCCAGGTTTCTGGCAATCGAACTTGAGACCAGGCCCTTTTTCTGAGCGAGAGATTGAGCAAAGTCAGTAACCTGCACTTCTGTTACTTCGGAGACTTCGGATACCCCTAATTTTTCTAGAAAGTCTGAGTAGTGCACCAAATCTCGCCGATAGGCTGCGATGGTATTTTTTGAAACACCCCGCTCGATCGCCAGATGCCTCAGGTAGGAGTCGATCGACTTTTGAATGGGCATGAATTACATCTTCAACAGTTGAGCTGCAGCAAGGATTCCTACCGCCGCGCTGGGACTCTTTATTTCGCTTCGCAAAACCGAACCGAGAGCATCGTCAAAATTGACCCATTGAATCTGCAATTCTCGCTCTTCGCCCTCTTGCTCTTCAGGGCGGCCCACAAACTCTAGATCACGCGCTATAAAGATGCGAATCATCTCATTGTTGCCGCCAGGGGTAGTAAAGAAGTCGATCAAATGATCAATGGTTTTGGCTTGGTACCCGGTTTCTTCATGTAGCTCTCGCGCGGCAGCATCGGCCATTGTTTCGCCGTGAATGTCTAACAGTCCTGCAGGTATTTCCCAAAGATATTGGCGAACCGGCTGGCGAAATTGCCGAATCATAAGGATCTGGTTCTTTTCGTTTAGTGCAAGTACTGCGACTGCACCAGGGTGGTTAATAAATTGCCTGGTCAGAACCTGATCTGCGAATTCAAAAGTTTCGCTGACCACATTCCAGATCATGCCCTCGAAAACCGTCTTGCGGTCGGTTACTCGAGAAACAAAATCTTGATCTTTAGGCATCCTCTGCCTCAAAAAGCTTGCTA
>JBEGPH010000092.1:0-3657 GCA_041181555.1 Actinomycetota bacterium
TTCATCGGTGCTCGAGACCATCGACACCATGGGTGTGCTGCAGATTGACAGCGTCAACGTTTTTGAGCGGGCTCACTACATGCCGCTCTTCTCGCGCCTCGGCCCATACGACAAAGCCGAGCTCGACAACCTGCACGGCGGCAAGAACCCAACCCTGCTCGAATACTGGGCACACGAGGCCAGCTTCATTCGCACCGAGCACTATCCCCTATTCGGCTATCGCATGGAATACAACCAACGCGGCACTCGGGCCAGGTACGAAAAGTGGGCCGACGAGAATCGAGAATTTCTCGACTGGATTAAAAACGAAATTCGCAGGCGTGGCCCTCTTGCCGGCGGAGACTTCGAACATGAACGTGCCGAGCGCAAAGGCTCATGGTGGGGCTGGAGTGATGTTAAGCGCGCACTCGAATTCATGTTTATGTACGGCGAAGTGGTTAGCGGAGGCCGCGAAGGTTTCAACCGACTCTACGCACTTCCTGAACAAGTTCTACCGGCAAAAGTTAGAAATAAAACCGAAGACCCAATCGCGGCAAGAAAACACTTGATACTAAAAGCAGCCAAGGCGCACGGCGTTGGCACTGCGGCCGACCTTGCCGATTACTTCAGAATGAATGGTCCACTTGCGAAAAAACTAATTCAAGAACTTGTCGACGATAAAAAACTAATCGTCTCTCAGGTAGAGGGCTGGAAAGAAAAAGCTTTCATGCTTCCGGATACTCAACTCCCCAAAGAAAAACCAACTGGCACTACCCTGCTGAGCCCATTCGATCCGCTGGTCTGGTTTCGCCCGCGCACCGAACGACTCTGGGATTTCCACTACCGCATCGAGATTTACACGCCAGAGCCAAAACGAGTCTTTGGCTACTACTCGCTGCCGATTCTTTGGTATGGACAAATTGCCGGCCGAATCGATCTCAAAAACGACCGCCAGAGCAAAACCCTCATGGTGCAATCGGCCTGGCATGAGCCAAACATCGACCCAGAGGCACTGGCCAAAGACCTAGGCAAACATCTGGCCCAAGCCGCCAAGTGGCAGGGTTGCAAAGACATCGAGCTAAAGAAAAAGGGCAACCTTTCGGCTGCCCTTGCAAAGGCTATTTAGAAGCCTCCGCCGATCTTCTTCAAGCGCGCGATTCGATCAGGAATCGGCGGGTGGGTCGAGAATGCGCGTTCAACCAAGCCAGGCTTGATTGGGTCTGCAATGTACATGTGAGCCATCGACTTAGATGCGCGACGCATCGGGCGGCCATACTCAGCCAACTTCTGCAATGCTCGAGCCAAGCCCTCCGGGTAGCGAGTAATCTCGGCCGAGGTGGCATCTGCCAAATACTCACGCTGGCGCGATACGGCTGCGGTAACTAATGGGCCAATCAGCCAAGCCACAATCGACGCCACGATACCGATAGCCCAAAAGGCCAACTGCATGGCCCCCGCATTGCTGTCGCGAGAGTCGCGGTTCCAGTTGCTGTAGAAAGCCAAACGAATCGCGAAGTCGGCGAGAAGACCAACAGCCGAAACCAAACCGAAGACAATCGTAGAAACACGAATGTCATAGTTTTTCACGTGACCAAGTTCGTGGGCCATTACACCCTCGAGTTCTTGGTCGTCCATAATCGCAAGCAAGCCGGTCGTCGCTGCCACTACCGCGTGCTGAGGATCGCGTCCGGTGGCAAATGCATTCGGTGCCGGATCATCGATGATGTAAACCTTTGGCATCGGCATGCCCTGAGCAATCGAAAGATTCTCCACGATGCGCCAGAGACGAGGATTGTCTGACTTCTGAATCTCCACTGCCCCGGCAGCAGCGACGGCAAATGCCGATGCGAAGAAATACTGAATCAGCGAATACACCAGGATGAACCCGATGATTAGCAGAGCAGAAGAGCCGTTACCGGAGACCTGACCCCACCAATAAGAAAGTCCGCTGAGTAGCGCAACAAACAACCCAATGATGATGAAGGTGTTGCGCTTGTTAGCAGTTATTGCTGAATACATGCGTCCTCAGAAAATTAGAACTTCACGTTTGGAGCATCTGCAATCGCAGCTGCATCTTCAACCTCAAAGAACTCGCGCTCTTTGAAGCCCAAACCACGAACGAACAAAGTTGCTGGGAACTGCTTGATCTTGATGTTCAAGTCGCGCACACCGCCATTGTAAAAACGACGCGAAGCCATGATCTTGTCCTCGGTGTCAGAAAGTTCCTTCTGAAGGTTTAAGAAACCGTCGTTTGCCTGAAGCTGAGGGTAAGCCTCGGCCACCGCAAACAAGCTCTTCAAAGCTGCCTGGAATTCACCCTCGGCCTGCGCTTCTTTCGCAGGTGACTTTAGGTTCTCCGGAGAAATAGAAGCCGCGCGAGCCGCAGTGACGTTCTCGAAGACTTCCTTCTCGTGCTTGGCATAGCCCTTGACGGCCTCTACCAAGTTTGGAATCAAATCGGCTCGACGCTTGAGCTGAACAGTGATGTCGCTCCAAGCCTCATCCACTCGAACGTTCAAACGAACCAGACCGTTATAGGTCGACCAGAAATAGAGTCCAACCACCAAGGCAATGCCGGTGATTACGTAGATGTAAGTAGTGTCCATACCTAAAGACTAAAGCCGCACACCGACTTCACAAGACCTTCAGGCCAAGCTCTAAGCGAATTCTCAGTTGGTGCCCCTGGTCGGACTCGAACCGACACTGAAACGATTTTAAGTCGTCTTCCTCTGCCATTGGGATACAGGGGCAAAGCGCCCAGAATTATGCAATTCTGGGCGCTTTGCTTTCAAACATTTTTACTTCTTTTTAGGAGCAGCTTTCTTTGCAGCAGGCTTTGCCGCAGGAGCTGCCTTCTTGACTACTGCCTTGGTCGTGGTCGACTTCTTAGCCACGGCCTTAGTAGTTGAAGCCTTCGCAGCAGGTGCTGCAGCTGGGCGTGATGCGTAAGTCTCAAATGCGAGACGAGGGGTCTTCACGGCCATGATCGAAACTAGGTCGCGCTTAACAATCCAGTTCCATGCCCAGCCGGTGAATACGCGAAGCTTGCGCTCCCACATTGGAATGGCTAGACCGTGGTAACCGCGGTGCATTACCCAAGCTGGGAAGCCCTTGATGGCGAGGTTGCGCCACTGGTAAACACCGTGTCCGATACCAAGACCTGCAACCGCACCTAGGTTCTTGTGGAAGTAGTCCTTCACACCTTCACCTCGAAGAGTCGCAACTAGGTTTGGCGCCAAAAGCTTTGCCTGGCGCACTGCGTGCTGAGCGTTTGGTACGCAGAAGCCACCAACGCCACCACCTGAAAGGTCAGGCACTGCTGATACGTCACCGGCAGTCCATGCGCCTTCAACGATCTTGTCGCCGTTGATCACACGGAGTGATGGGTGCGCTGTGATGCGTCCGCGGTCGTCTAGCGGAAGGTCGGTTGCACGAACCACTGGGTTCGCCATAACACCGGCAGTCCAAACGATGCAGTCTGATGAGAACTTCTCGCCAGTTGAAAGTTCAACGTTTCCGCCAACTGCCGACTGAAGCTGAGTGTTCAAGTGAACCTTTGCGCTGCGGCCATCGAGGTTTGCAAGCACCCACTGTGAAGTCTCTAGCGAAACTTCAGGCATGATGCGTCCCATTGCCTCGATTAGGTGGAACTTAACTTCGTCGAATGAAATGTTGTCG
>JBEGPH010000093.1:0-3649 GCA_041181555.1 Actinomycetota bacterium
CGATCGCCAACCAGCTTCACCTTCCACCGTTTGCGATTGGCCATTTCGCCGGCTACTTCGCCAATGATGTCGAGAAGTTCGTTCAACTCATTCGATTCACGCTTCACGAGGTTGTCGATCGAGAGCATATAAAGAGTTGTCGTGGTGATTCCGATCTCGTCACACCATTCGAGAAATTCAAAAATCTTTGACGCGCCAGCGGCATGCCCGTGCGAAGGTTTGGAGCCCGGTCTGCGCTCGGCCCATCTGCGATTACCATCCAGCATTACCGCGATGTGCTTAGGAAGGTCGGCGGCCGCAAGATCGGCTTCGATTCGACGTTCGTAGAGCTTGTAAAGCAGGTTTCGCACAACCCAAATCTAGGGCATAGAGTGAAGCCATGAGCATGCCAATCAGTGAAGGGTTTAGAGAGCCAGCCGCTGATGTAAAGCCGACTTGGCGAGGCTGGATTCACACCGGCGTGCTGCCAATTGTTATTGCCGGCGGTATCGTGCTCATCGTGTTGGCCGAGGGCATGGTTGCCAAAATTGCCAGTGCAATCTTCTTCGCCAGTTCATTCTTGTTATTCGGCAACTCAGCGCTCTACCACCGCTTCAACTGGAAGCCACGGGTCAAAAAGGCTCTAAAGCGAATCGACCACGCCAACATCTTCTTGCTAATCGCCGGCTCTTACACGCCGATCACTTTGCTCGCTCTGCCAAAAGAGAAGGCCTCCTGGCTGATGATGATTATCTGGGGCACCGCAATTCTCGGAATTGGCTTTCGAGTGTTTTGGATAAATGCGCCACGTTGGCTTTATGTACCCATTTACGTGGGCATGGGTTGGGCCGCGATTGCATTCATCGGCGACTTTTTCAGCGCCAATGCACCAATGATGATTTTGATTTTGTCTGGTGGCCTCGCCTACACAATTGGCGCAGTGGTTTACGGTCTAAAGAAACCAAATCCGTTTCCGGGGCACTTTGGTTTTCACGAAATTTTTCACACGCTTACCGTTTTGGCATTTATGAGCCACTGGACCGCGGCACTACTTATTGCGCTTGCTCCGGCTGCCGGCAGTTTTGGTCGCTAGGGCCTCAGCATCTAGCTTCTCGTTAATCTCAGCCTTGTAACGAACCCGACGAACGCGACGAACCATATCGAAAATCAAAAAGATAGCTGCAAGGCTCATGCCGAAAACAAAAAGAAAGCCGAGCGTACCCGGGCTGTAAAAAGTGTTGGCTGGGTCGGTGGTCTCGGTTGGGGACGGAGTGGCTAATAGCCAGCCCGAAACAAGATTCAACATGCTTCTAGTATCGCCGCAAAGGGTAGCCTTAACCCGATGAATCAAGAAGAACTTCTGGCTAGCCGCTACGGCAAAAAGCCACGCAACAAGGGGCGCGACCGACTCGCGATAATCTCTGGCGCCCTGGTTGCTCTCGTCGCCTTTCTGATTTGGGCGATCGCCGTTACCGCCGACTCCAGCGGCAAGCCAACCGGAAATCTGCTTAGTTACACCGTCGACAGCCCCACCAAAATCTCGGTCGAGGTATCGGCAAACAACCACCGCAACCAAGACGTCCTGTGCCAGGTTGAGGCGCTCGCCAGCGACTACGAAGTGGTTGCGTACAAGGAAGTGCTCGTCGCCAAAGGCCAGGACGTCGCTAAGGCCAGCCTGACCTCGGTCAAACCGGCGGTCTCTGCCGTGGTGAAAGACTGCTGGTTCAAATAAACTTTAGAAATTATGTCTGAAACAACCTGGCTTACCCAAGAGGCTTACGACCGCCTATCGGCCGAACTCGAGCAACTAGTGAAGTTCGGCCGCAAGGAAATCGCAAAGAAAATCTCTGAGGCTCGCGAAGAGGGCGACCTCAAGGAAAATGGCGGCTACCACGCGGCCCGCGAAGAGCAGGGCAAAATCGAGGCCCGCATCGCCCGCCTAGAAGAACTGCTGGCATCAGCGGTAGTCGGCGAAGAAAGCGAGTCAGACGGCAGCGTGCAGCCGGGAAACATCATCACACTGACCATGAATGGCAAAGAGCAGACCTTCTTACTTGGTAGTCCAGAAATCAGTGAGGGCACCGAGCTCGATGTTTTCTCTCCAGACAGCCCAATTGGCCAAGCAATTACCGGTCTAAAGATTGGCGAAGAGACTTCTTATGCGGCACCAAATGGCAAAGTATTCGAAGTGAAGATTATTAACGTCGCAACTTTTGTTGGCTAATTAGTCGTCGTGCTCGATGCGAGCTTTTAGCCCCGCATCCTTAAGCGCCTTCATCACACGCTCACGGTGTTCGTGGCCGGTAGTCTCCACCGCCAAACGAAGTTCAACCTCGCTGATGTCTAAGCCCAAACCGTGACGAGTATGCAACACCTCAACCACGTTGCCCTGTGCCGATGCAATTGCCTCTGCGGTCTTCACTAACTGACCAGGACGATCCTGAAGCATCACGGTTACGTTCGTGTAGCGCTCTGATGCCTCCAGTCCGTGACCGATAATCTTCTGCATCAAAAGCGGGTCGATATTTCCACCAGACAAAACCGCAACGGTCTTACCCTTGGGCTTAACCTTGCCGGTCATCAACGCGGCAACCGCAACTGCTCCAGCTGGCTCAACAACTTGCTTCGAACGCTCAAGCAAAACCACGATTGCGCGTGCGATGTCGTTGTCTGAAACGGTGACAACTTTGTCGACAAACTGGTGAATCAATTCAAAAGGAATCTTGCCCGGCTTTGCCACGGCGATACCGTCTGCAATGGTTGGCTTGGTCTGCTGCTCGATGATCTTGCCCGACTTCATCGATGCAACATATGGCGATGCGTTTTCTGCCTGCACACCGATTACCTGAATCTTGCGGCCCTGTTCTGCGGCCTTCAACTTTGCTGCAACTGCAACACCGGCAGCCAAACCGCCACCACCAATGGCAACGATTATGGTTTGCACGTCTGGCACCTGATCCATGATTTCCACGCCAACAGTGCCCTGACCGGTGACTACGTCGAGGTGATCGAAAGGCGGAATGAAGATCGCACCCTTCTTCTCGGAATAAGCCTGAGCTGCCTTGAGCGTCTCTTGGAAAACAGCCCCAGACAAAACCACTTCGGCGCCATAGTTCTGGGTGGCCTGGAACTTAGGCAGTGAAGCACCAACCGGCATGAAAATGGTCGCCTTGATGCCAAGCTTCTTTGCGGCCAAAGCCACACCTTGAGCGTGATTTCCAGCTGAAGCGGCCACCACACCCTTCTTGCGCTCCGCCGGGGTTAGCTTGCTCATGCGGTTGTAGGCACCGCGAAGCTTGTATGCGCCTGTGCGCTGAAGGTTTTCGCACTTGAGCTCAACTGGCTTGCCAACGATGGTTGACAGGTAGTTTGAGTGCAAAACTGGAGTCTCAATGGCCACCTGGCGAACGTTAACGAGCGCTTGCTCGAAGTCGGCGAGAGTTGGCACCTGAGATTTAGTCATAATGTAAGAGTTTAGTTTGAGATGGAGCCAGATGACCGAGCAACTTTCGCTTAGCCAAGCGAGAATGTTGGCCTTAGCCGGTCAGGGGCTCACCAAATCCACCAAGCCTTCATCGGTGCTCGAGACCATCGACACCATGGGTGTGCTGCAGATTGACAGCGTCAACGTTTTTGAGCGGGCTCACTACATGCCGCTCTTCTCGCGCCT
>JBEGPH010000094.1:0-3557 GCA_041181555.1 Actinomycetota bacterium
TTGTCGGTAGACCAAGGCTTACCGTTCATCCGAAGAAAGCTGGCTCCGGCTGATTCCTCGCCCCCAAAGCCAACCGAGCCGCTGAAGAAGCCGGGCACGAACCACTTCATACCTACCGGAACCTCAATCAATTTGCGGCCGAGCGCGTGCACCACGTGGTCGATGATTGACGAAGAAACCATGGTTTTGCCCACTGCCGCCTCGTGCGACCATCCTTTGCGATTGCGGAACAAGTAGTCAATCGACACCGCTAGAAAGTGATTCGGGTTCATTAGCCCGGCATCACTCGTGACAATGCCGTGGCGGTCGGCGTCGGCATCGTTTCCCGTGGAGATTGTGAACTTTGATTTGTTTTCAATCAGCGATGTCATTGTGTATGGCGAAGAGCAGTCCATACGAATTTTTTCGTCCCAGTCGAGATTGATGAAGCCAAATTGGAAATCAACATTTGGATTGATGACCGTCAGGTTCAAGTTGTAGCGCGAACCAATTTCTCCCCAGTACTCAACCGAGGCACCACCCATCGGATCTGCGCCGATGGATACTTTTGCATCACGGATTGCATCCATATTCAACACCGAGCTCAACTGCGAAATATAGTTTTCTCGGAAATCAAATAATTGCGCGTTTGGTTTTGCGCGCTTTACATCGCGCATGCCGCCCAAAATAATTTCGTTAGCGCGGGCGGCAATCCAATTAGTTGCGTCGTTGTCGGCTGGCCCACCGTGAGGCGGATTGTATTTAAAACCACCATCGGTTGGTGGGTTGTGCGACGGTGTGATTACCAAACCATCTGCACGCTCGGCGTTGCCTTCAGGAATTCCATCGTTGTGATTAACGATTGCCACCGAGACAGCAGGAGTTGGTGTGTAGCCTCCGTGCTTATCGACTAGTGCAACTACATCATTGGCCGCAAGTACTTCAAGAGCAGTTTGTTCGGCCGGACCAGAAAGAGCGTGAGTGTCTTTGCCTACGTAAATTGGTCCGTGAATGTTTTCGCGACGACGGTATTCAACAATTGCCTGAGTGATGGCTGCAATGTGATCTTCATTGAAGGAGCCATTCAAAGAAGTACCGCGGTGACCGCTTGTGCCAAAGGCTACCTTTTGTTCGGCGATGGATACTTCGGGGTGAATCTCAAAATAGGCGTCTATCAACTTATTAATGTCGATTAGATCGCTGGATTGTGGTTTTTGCCCCGCACGTACTGTCATGAAGCAATTTTGACCATTAACCTTTATTTATGCCATCGAAATCACGTAACGGTTCTGTCAAGAAAAAGACCTATGCCTACCTAGGTCCGGTTGGAACCTTTACCGAGCTTGCTCTGGCTCAGGTTGCTGAAGCTAAGGGCCAAAACTGGCACCCTGTGTCTCACGTGCAAGAGGCAATCGATCTTGTGGTCAGTAAGAAGGCATACCGAGCAATCGTGCCGGTAGAAAACTCAATTGAGGGTGGCGTTTCAGCAACCTTGGACGCACTTGCGGCAGCAAGCAACATTCGTATCTATGGCGAGTACCTGGTGCAGATTTCCTTCGACTTAGTCGCACGCCCAGGCACAACTATTAAAGATGTAAAAACCGTAGCCACCCACCCGGTTGCCTATGCGCAGACTCGAAAGTGGCTTGCGGCGAACCTGCCAAAGCACGCTCACCTTCCAGCCACTTCAACGGCTCAAGCAGCTGCCGATTTACTCAAGAGCGATTTGGCCGAGGCCGCGGTCTCGGCGAGCACCATCACTAACCACTACAAGGTAAAGGTGTTGGCCAAAAACATTGGCGATAACAAGCACGCACAAACTCGCTTCATTCAGATTGGACTCGCGGGTGAATTGCCAAAGCGCACCGGCAGCGACAAGACCTCGGTGATTGTCGAACTTCCAACCGATCGCCCAGGTTCACTTCTTGAAATGCTTGAGCAGTTTGCAGCTCGAGGAGTAAACCTTTCACGCATCGAATCGCGACCAATCGGTGATCGACTCGGACGCTATCGTTTCAATATCGATGCCGAGGGCCACCTCGACGACGAAGCAGTAGCCGAAGCGCTAAAGGGACTTCACCGCTTTAGCCCGAACGTTTTGTTCCTTGGCTCGTACGCACGTGCAGACAAAGAGAAGTCAGTGCATCGCGGCAACAACTCGAACGTTGAATTCGGTTCTGCTGATGCGTGGTTGAAGAAGTTAAAGAGCGGTAAGTAACTAGCCCCGCACGATAACCGCACGCGGTTTCGCTTCGAATTCCACTTCACTGATTCGCCCAATCACATCGCCGTCGAGTTGCAACTCTGTATCTTCTGCGGGAGCAACACGAATTTTTACTCCGGACATGTTTTCCATTGTCTTCACATTCGCAGTGGCATCAAGCAATTGTTTACCGATCCGGTTAGTGCGCACGATGTTGTTACCCACTGTCACACGAGACCAGAAATCAATCCAATTCCAAAACTTGCGCGGACCGATTGCTGCTACGTCTAATCGTCCGTCATCTAGAGATGCATCCGGCATCATTGAGAGTCGACCGGGTAGCAAACCTACGTTGCCAATCAAGAGTGTGACAACTTTTAGTTGACGTGCCTCGCGGTTGTCTACGGAAACCAAAAGGTTTTCGTAGCGCATCGGCAACATCTTGAATCCGCCCTCAACGTAGGCAACCCAACCCAAGCGGCGTTTGCGATCGGCGTCGGTGTGCATCATGATTTTTGCATCCAAGCCAATGCCAGCCATAACGGCAAAATGTTTCTCCACCCGACTGCCATCGGCCATGATCATTTTGGCCAAACCCAAATCAATCGGATGCGCAATTCCAAACAGGGCTAGTTGAATTTGGGTTTCCATATCTGAAAGCGGAAGGTTTAGATTTCGGGCGAGCACGTTTCCGGTGCCAATCGGAACAATGCCCACCGAAACACTTGCCCCAACTTTGGCAACTTCCTCAAGTACAGAACGCACTGTGCCATCGCCACCAACAACGATTATGTGGGTGGCCTTTTGGGCAATCGCGCGAAGTGCCTGTACCCCTCCGGTTTCATCGGCCGCGGTTTTCAAATAAAGAGGTATGTCCCATCCACCATCGGCAGTGGCGGCACTAACCAGGCGTCTTACTTTTTTCAGGTCCACTCGACCCGGATAGTAGATCACCGCAACACGGTTAGGTTTCTTCCCCACCGCTTCAGCCTAAACCTCGCCCATGTTCGATTACTAGAACATTCGTACCCCTACGGATAGCCACATATGGCACGCTATTAGGTATGCCCGTCAACCAAAAACTGCTGCTCGTTGAAGATAACCACTTCATGCGCACCCTCATCAGTGAGGTACTCGAGGCAGAGGGTTTTGAGCTCGCAATTGCCGAGAACGCTGCCGAGGCAATTCGCCTAGCCGACAGCTTTGACCCCGATGCCGCAATTTTGGATGTTGAGCTGGGCACCGGTCCAAACGGGTTTGATGTTGCCCGAATCTTGCGCGAATCAAGTCCTGAAATTGGCATCGTATTTCTAACCAACATCCCTGAGCCAAAGACCATCGGTGTTGACAACAAGTCCATCCCGAAGGATGCCGC
>JBEGPH010000095.1:0-3538 GCA_041181555.1 Actinomycetota bacterium
CGGCTACACCTCGAGCGAAATCGGCTTCGACGGCAAGTCTTGCGGTGTTTCGATTTCGATTGGGGAGCAATCGCCAGACATCGCCCAAGGCGTAAACGCGGGCATTGAGGTTAGAGAGCCGTCATTCTGGATTTTGACCAGCCTTGCGGATGGCCCCAAACATGGCTACGCAATACTGGCAAACGTTAGCGAGCTTTCAGCAACTCGAGTGAAACTCAAGATACCTACGCTTTACGCAGCACTTGACCGACTCGCTAAAGATGGACTAATCCAAGCTGACTCTGATGAGGTCGTGGATGGGCGCCGACGCCGATATTTCTCACTTACCAGCAAAGGCAAGAGCGTTCTAGTTAGAGAGATCGAGCGGATGGAATACTCTGCGAACCGCGCCAGACGGAATGTCTTTGGTGAGGGTGGTCTAAGAACAACATGAGCGAAAAGCAGGCATCGAATCGCAACTCAAGCATTTTCGCTGGCTACTTCATCTTTTATCCAAGGTCATGGCGAAGCGAGAATCAGGAGGTCTACGAAACACTTCTTGAGGATGACCTTAAAGCCAGAGGCATTGGTAACCTCCCCAAAAAAGAAATTGCCACAATTGTCGTCGGTGGATTGAGAGAGCGATTTTGGACTTACCGGCCAACTCGCACAGCCAGCAAATTAGTTCTGCTCATTGGGTTCCTACTATCCAGCCTCTACGTAGCCCTAGTTACTTGGTCCCCCGGACACAGTTGGGCTGGTTTTGTCGGGCCATTCTCAAATCCAAGCATTCTGGCGGATATCATCATCGGAGCTTCTTGCCTCGCCTCTCTGAGCAACCGGCAACGAACCGCAAAATGGCTGGCATGGTCTTCGATTGCAATCTCGACAACGATATACATTTTGGGAATCAATAGCCATTGGCTTGGACCAGGACCAACGGCTCTTTTACTTTTTGTAACACCGCCCGCTATTGCGATCTTGAACGAAAAATATTCAAGACAACATGCGCCAGTTGAAATACTCTGACAATTAGAGTATGTTTTGGGTTATCTGGATGAAATCCAGCAAACTTCGGGGCAATCGTGATTCAAAACAAAACAATCAAACTGGCTTTAGCGTCAGCAATCGTCATTGCAACTTCAATCGGCAGTGGTTACATTGCGCAGGCCGTAACCACAGACACAAACTTCGCCACCATCGTTAATAAGTACCAGCAATCACACTATTGGGAATATCAGATGAAAGAACGAGCTGGTGTGTCAGCCGTGCAGTTTGACTTCATCGGATCTACTTACACAATGAACGTCAAGGCTCAAAACGGATCTACCGGTGCTCAATATTCTGAGAGAACTGGAATCTCAGAGTCCGCCACACCATCTACAATCGCGAATAACACGCCGGTTGGGACATCCACGCGCCTGATTGTGACGAATAATGCCTGGGTAACAGTAGACGTCCTTACTACCGGGCACTTTAGGACCAACTGACTCGTTACGAGACCTAGGTGATTTTGAATATTCCACGCGGCATCCTATTTCCGCTAATCACAGTCACCACTGTAAGCTTGGCGGATTTTGCGATGGTCTGGGTTCACCTCCCAACGGCTTACTACCCTTCGCCTGCAGCACTCTTTTATGCACTCCAAAACGGTCCGGTGAGGCTTTACTTCCCATTTTTAGTTGCTCTCGTGGCAGCCATCCGGCTATCAGGTGATTTGGAAAACAGGTTCATCGCAAACACGCGGAGCAGAATCGGCATTCAAACGTATCTTCGGACTGAAATAAGACGAGTCGCAACATCTACCTTCGGGATTTTTGGATCAATTTCCTTAGTCAAGGCAACACTTGCGTTTACGCTAATTCCTGCGGTTATGCCAAAACTAATCCAGCCTGGCGCATACGCGGGTTCGCTGGATGCCATTCAAGCGTTGGATGAAGCGCAAAGCCCGTTGGCCGCGACGCTTCACCTTGGTTGGCCAGCATTTGCACTTTCAGCTGGCATTTGGACTGGTGCAAACGCAAGTGCCCTGGCTGCCCTCAGCGTTGTTGCAATGATTCTGCTCAAGAATCGAGTCTTAGCTTTGCTTTTACCGGCTGGTATCTACGTGCTTGAGTCTTTTGTTACCCAATTACTGGAACTGCCTGGTCAATCGTTCTTGATCTCAGCTTTGTACCCAGGCGGTTTACAAAATTACCCACTCTGGCAGGCGTTGGTGCCCCTTCTCAGTTTGGGGTTGACCTGCGCCATCACACTTTGGTACTTAGTTAGGCATTCTCCACACAACCAGAGATTCGCTTGATTGACGTCGCACTAAACGGTTTCCTTAGAGGAATCAAAAGCGCAGAAACATGGTTTCTAGCTCTCTTTGTGGACTTAGTCAGCATCAGTCGATGGCGCGAGATGTCCCGAATTCCATCGACAAACTTTTGGGACGCCGGCTTCCTAACAGTTGCAGATTCTGCAGTGATTTCGTTCGGTGTAGGCGTTTTGATAACAAGATTCTTCATTTCAAATGTGGATCGACTAGACCATCTCGACAAACTAGTTCGCGCGGGTTCATACAGCGCGCAGGTGAAGAGGAGTTCCGGAGAGTTACTCGGTTTCGTCATGGCGACTTTTGGGATTGTATTTATGCATCTCATTGCGTTCGCAATTGGCGCTCAAAGGGGCTTGGGTTGGAGCACGTACGCGCTTTCTGTACCGCCCGAAGAGCCATCGGCCTACTCATCAATCATTTTCGCGAGAAATTTCAGTAACCCATTTCTGGCTCTCGCACTAGTAGCGCTTTGCGTCTTTCTTGCTTACTGGCTGCCAGCATTGATTTGTTATCGGCTAGCGCTTCAAGGAATGGCCAATCTCTCGAAATTCGCCTTCATCGCATGGGTGCTGTGGGCCGCTCTTTGCAGCCTTTCGCCAATACCGCTACCGCCATTTTTGGATAGTTCCAGGCTCTATTCGCTTGGATGGGCACTCCAAACAGACGGCAGCATTAACTGGAGCATCGCGGGTTTTTGCACCCTATTAGCTATTTACCTCTTGTTTACATACGCACCAAAAAAGCTATACTCAGTCAGAAACTTCACTCAATCTCGGGCAGCGATTGCATTTCTCCAATTGGGTCTGCTGCTTCTAGCAACAAGAACGTTCAGCGACGGAGCCACACCTGTCAGCACGAACATGTTTCGAAACTACTTCTCCACAGTCGATGGCGACATTTTTCAGTACCTAATAATCGCTTCGATCCCCCTCATAACCGTAAGTGCCTACATTTCGCGTATTTCATCGGTAAGTTCTAGCCGCATGCCTTACGAGGCTTTGAGGTTTGGGAGCTACCTCTCTTGGCAGGTTAGGGTTCTTCTCCGAGAACTTTTTTGGTGCATCCCTCTTTTTATTTTTGCCTTTGTTGTGCCCCTCATGGCTAGCGGAACAAAACTGCATCCATTTTCAGCCTCAAACCTTATTCTCCCCTTCGCGGGCTTTTTCGCACTCACTGTCTTGGAGTTCGCGATCGCTACGGTTTTGATTTGGCTCCCCTGGCCCTTGGAGTCTTCTTGGG
>JBEGPH010000096.1:0-3479 GCA_041181555.1 Actinomycetota bacterium
GTTACTCACCTTTCTAGTTGGCGCCAACAAAACCTACACGGCAAGAATCAGACTCGGTGCAACTACAGTTACCGACGACGCCGAGGGCGAAATCACTGCGACAAAAGATGCGAGTGCTATCACTCGAGATCAAATCGAAGCCGAGTTGAGCAAACTCCGCGGTGAAAACATGCAGGTACCGTCTTCGGTTTCTGCGATCAAAGTTGACGGCCAACGAGCCTACGCAAAAGTACGCGGAGGCGATGAAGTCAAACTCGCTGCACGTCCAGTCACAATCTACAAATTTGAAATTACGAGCGACCTCACGGTTAGTGGCGGTTTTGTCGACTTCGATGTCATTATCGAATGCTCTAGCGGTACGTACATTCGAGCTATTGCGCGCGACCTTGGTGAGGCACTCGGTGTTGGCGGTCACCTCACCGCACTGCGTCGCACGCACGTTGGTCTATACTCGGTAGAAGACGCACAAGCTATGGAATCACTGAATCGTGACACATTGGAAATCACTCCACTTGCCGATGCAGCAGTTGCGAACTTTGAACGCCTTGACCTTTCTGAGCAAGATGTCATCGACCTGCGACACGGGAAGAGAATTTCCGGTGTAATCAAAAGCGAATTGGCTGCCGCTGTCAATCAAAATCAATTAATTGCGATGCTTGAGCCAGCAGGCGACAAACTAAAGTCAGTAGTAGTTTTCGCGGAGGAAAAATGAATCAGTCGACCCTTTGGTTTTTAGTGGCTCAAGAGATTGTTGCTTCCGGAGTCGGCGCGTTCGGCTTGCTGCTTGGAATGGCTAAGCGCAAGCCCAGCCTGGTTTCAATTGGTGCACTAGCTTTGGTCGAACTCTTGCTATTGGTTCAGCTAGTTGTGAGTATCGTGTTGGTTGCCGGAGGAGCCAGGGCCAAGACCGACACCGTCGAGTTTTTCTCCTATTTGGTAGTTGCCCTAATAGTGCCCGTGGGAGCTGGCTTTTGGGCTCTGGTTGAGCGCACCCGCTGGTCAACCATGGTCATCGGGGTGGCCGGATTCACGGTAGCCATCATGCAGGCACGTATGGAACAGATCTGGTTCGGCTAGGGATTTAACCTTCCGTTAACCATCTGAAAAGGTTCTGGTTACTCGCTGAAAGCATGCTTTAGGCATGTCCGAAACCGAAGTGAAACCTGCTGCGCAGCGCCGCAGCCTAAGGGCTAAGCCTTTCTCGCGTTCGGACCGAATTTTCTATAAAACTGCCACCGCTGCAGCTAACTCATCAATTGTTTTGGTGACTTTGATTCTCATTTTCTTGGCTTGGCGTTCTTGGCCTGCATTTGAATCACAAGGCATTGGCTACATTTTTGGATCCACCTGGGACAACAATCCCGACAAGATGATCATGCAAATCGGGCCGATGCTTTGGGGTTCTATCCAGATTTCGATTCTCGGTGTGATTCTCGCTGTTCCAATGGCAATCTCAATTGCCTATTTCATTGTGTTTATGGCCAATAAGAAAATTGCCAGTGGTGTGACAATTTTGGTTGACCTTTTGGCCGCGCTTCCTTCGGTTGTACTCGGACTCTGGGGTCTATTGGTATTTTCTCCGGTAGCGGCAGGTTGGGCAAAACTGCTCCACGACACCTTAGGTTTCTTGCCATTCTTCGCAAATGAAGACGGAAACTTTTTGCGTTCGCCATTTATCGCCGGCTGGGTAGTTGCAGTGATGATTGTGCCAATCATCGCATCGGTGACTCGCGAAATTTTTAGTCAGCTTGATCGCGAACTAATTAACGCCTCCCTTGCACTAGGTGCTGGTCGTTGGTCGACATTCCGCCGCGTAATTCTGCCTACTTCGAGTGGTGGAATCGTTGGTGGCGTGCTTCTCGGTCTGGGCCGAGCACTTGGTGAAACTGTTGCAATCTTCTTCGTGCTGAACCTCGTGTTCCAGGTGAACTGGTGGAACATTCTCGAAGCTAAGGGTGGTTCGGTAGCTTCAATGATTTTGGCTAAGTTCGGTGAGGCCGGGCCGGCCGAAGTCTCGGGACTAATGGCTGCCGGTGTCGTACTCTTCGTAGTCACACTTTTGGTCAACTCGCTTGCTTCATACATCGTCGCAAAGGCTCAGCCATGGAGAAAGTAGTCACCGCTGTTCCTCGCCCTAAAACGGCCGAGCCTTGGAAGCAGATTTCATTCATCAACCTGGTGCTCATTGTGCTTGCGGCCGTTGTTCCGCTTGGCATAGGGCTTTTGGCCATGCTGGCTGGCTTGCAGTTTGAACTAGCCCTGCTGTTGGTTTTCCTTCCGGTGCAAATTGTGGTCGGCTCCCTGGTTGGTCGCCGAGTTTCAGGCAAGCGCGGTATGTCAGATGCGATTTTGCAGGTGCTGGTGATCTTCTTTGCGGCTTCTGTTTTTGTGCTGCTAATTTCAGTGGTCTGGTCGGTGCTTGAAAGCGGCGTAAAGACGCTTAGCCTGCAATTCTTCACTCAAAACAACGTGTACATCTCGCAAACCACCTCGCTTGATTACGGAGGTGTTGGTCACGCAATTATCGGAACAGTTCTTTTGGTTTCGCTCTCGACCATCGTGACTGTGCCTCTCGGAATTGCCACTGCGGTTTACCTAACCGAAACTCGCGGTCGCACTCGCACATTGGTTCGTACATTGATTCAGGCACTCAGTGGATTGCCATCTGTTGTGGCCGGACTATTTATTTACGCCATGTTTATCGCAACCGGTATTACTCAATACGTTGGTTGGACAGGATCGCTTGCATTGATTCCGCTAATGCTTCCAACGGTTGCGCGAGTGGCAGAAGAGAGTCTGATTCTTGTGCCCCAGGAGTTACGCAATGGAGCACTGGCGCTAGGCGCCCCTGCGTGGCGCGCGTTTTGGTTAGTCACAATGCCAGCGGCAAAGTCTGGATTGATTACGGCTGTGCTGCTCGGTATCGCGCGCATCATCGGTGAGACTGCTCCACTTGTGGTCACAACGTTTGCTGCCAACGGCACCAACCTAAACCCGTTCAATGGGCCAATCGCTACCTTGCCGACCTACCTTTACGGGTTCATCAACAGTAACTTTGACACCGCTGTTCAGCGTGCCTGGGGTGCAGCTCTTGTGATTTTGATCCTGGTAGCAATTTTGTTTATCGCGGCTCGAGTAATGACTCGCAGCAAGAAGGCCAAAAAGAAAGCTGGAAACTAAATGCCATCGCTAATTGCCGAAGATGTGAACGTATGGTTCGGTCAGCGTCACGTGCTCAAAGACGTAAACCTGGTATTCCCAGAAAAAGAAGTCACCGCGCTGATTGGCCCATCTGGCTGCGGTAAGTCGACCTTCATCCGCACCCTGAACCGCATGCACGAACTGATCCCTTCAGCCGGGCTCGGCGGCAAGGTGCTGCTCGATGGCCAGGACATCTATGAGCCTGGGGTAGACCCGGTGGCCGTGCGCCTAAAGGTGGGCATGGTTTTCCAGAAGCCAAACCCATTCCCGACCATGTC
>JBEGPH010000097.1:0-3469 GCA_041181555.1 Actinomycetota bacterium
GAGTCGCTCAGCGTAAAGCGCCCAACCCTCACCGTGACCTGATGACCAGGATGCAAGTCGGCGCCATGAGTTGAGTTCATCGCGGTTGTAAACCTGCTGAGCGATTTGCAGGTGGTGACCAGGCACACCCTCGTGGTAAACAGTCGTGGTTTCGCGCCAGGTGTCGAACTCGGTTACACCTTCAGGCACCGACCACCACATGCGGCCTGGACGTGAGAAATCATCGGTTGGTCCGGTGTAGTAAATCGCTCCGCTATTGGTCGGAGCAATCATGCACTCGAGTTTGCGAAGTGGTTCGGCAATGTCGAAGTGTACGCCGTTCAATTTTTCGATTGCGGTATCGCTCAGGTTCTGCATCCAGCGTTGCAGTTCTTCCGTGCTGTGCAGTTTGCGTGAGGCATCGTTGTTCAGTACTTCGATTGCCTCTTGCACTGAGGCGCCGGCTTTAATCTCATTGGCAACCGCATTTTGCTCAGCGGTCACTCGAGCAAGCTCTTCGATTCCCCACTCGTAGGTCTCGTCGAGGTCGATTCGAGCACCGAGGAATTTGCGGCTATTGAGTGCGTAGCGCTCGCGACCGATGGCATCCACGTCGTTTGCTTTTGGAAGCAATTCGTTCTTGAAGAATTCGGCCAACTTGGCATAACCCTCGGTTGCTTTTCGCCCGGCCGCTTCAACCTCTGATTTGAGTGCGCCATTAACTTTTGCGCCTTCGGCAAATTTGATGAAGAAGCCATCTGCTGCCGCGATACCTTCTGCCTGTTCGATGTTCATCATCACTTGGCGACGAGCCGGGGCGTCTCCGGCATCGATGCCCAAGCGAAGCGAACGAATGTAGCCATCGATGGTCTCCGACACCGCGTTCATTCGCTTAGTCAGGTTTACCCATGCCTTATCACCTTCAGTTGGTGAGAGATCGAAAATGTCACGGATGCCCTGTGCCGGTGATGCGATCACGTTGAGATCGCGCTTCCATAATCCGGAGTCGTGGAGTTCAAAGCCAAGTTGGAAGTCTTCCAGCATCGCGTCTTTGGTGACCTCGTCGACCTTGTCTGCGACCGGTGCATCCTTTACCTGCTGGTAAAACTTTTTGCTTTCGGCAAGGTGCGCTTCTTGCGCTTCTGGCGAGAAGTCATCTAGCTGATCGTCGAAACCCTTACGGCCGATGTAGGTGGCAAAAGAGGGACTGAGTTCGGCCATCTTCTCGACCCAAGAGTCGGCGATGGCGTCTAGCTGAGTTGGTTTACGAGTCATGCACCTAATTTAGGCCATCGCGGAACGATGCGTTCCACTGACCAAAACCAGGGGTTATTCCGCCGCGCAGTTGCACGTTATTGCGATTCCAAGTGGAACGCGGTTGGCGCGCGGCACCTCCCGAGGTGGCACGCTCTTCGGCGCTTGCCGCTTCGACGATAGCGATGACGGCAGCCAACTCCTCAGGAGTTGGATTACCGCGCACTACTCGAAGCGCTTCTTGGAATTCTGAATCGGTCATTTTTACAGCGGAATATTTCCATGCTTCTTAGGTGGCACAGTGGCACGCTTAGTGCGAAGTGCTCGAAGAGCCTTAATGATTTCGATGCGAGTGTGCGAAGGCTCGATGATTCCATCCAGCTCACCACGCTCTGCGGCAAGGAACGGAGAGGCAACGTTGTAGGTGTACTCGGCAGCAAGCTTGGCACGCACCTTGGCAATGTCTTCGCCAGCTTCTTCGGCCTTCTTGATTTCGTTGCGATACAAAATGTTGATTGCGCCCTGACCACCCATTACCGCGATTTCGGCGGTTGGCCAGGCGAGGTTGATGTCGGCACCCAATTGCTTTGAACCCATCACGATGTAAGCACCGCCGTAAGCCTTGCGGGTGATCACGGTAACCAGTGGCACGGTTGCTTCGGCGTATGCGTATAGCAACTTGGCTCCGCGGCGGATAACTCCAGCCCACTCCTGGTCTGTGCCAGGTAGGTAGCCGGGCACGTCTACCAAAGTCAAAATTGGAATCGAGAACGCGTCGCAGAAGCGCACGAATCGAGCGGCTTTTTCTCCGGCTTCGATGTTTAGCGTGCCGGCCATCTGCTTTGGTTGGTTGGCCACGATACCAACGCTTCGACCATCAACGCGAGCGAAACCAATCAATATATTTGGTGCGAATAGCGGCTGAATTTCTAGGAACTCTCCGCCGTCCACCAAAGATTCGATGATGGTGTGCATGTCGTATGGCTGGTTCGGTGAATCTGGAATGATCACGTCGAGCTTGCGATCTTCTTCGGTAACCTCGAGCGCACCTTCGGCGTCGTAGGCAACGGTTTCAGAAAGATTGTTTTCCGGAAGGAAGCTTAGGAGTGTGCGAGCGTAATCGATTGCATCTTCTTCATCATCGGCAAGGTAGTGAGCCACACCAGATGTTGTGTTGTGGGTGCGAGCACCACCGAGTTCTTCCATGCCAACGTCTTCACCGGTGACTGCTTTGATGACATCCGGGCCGGTAACGAACATGTTTGAAGTCTTGTCGACCATGATTACGAAGTCGGTTAGTGCTGGAGAGTAAACCGCTCCACCTGCAGCCGGACCCATAATGATAGAGATCTGTGGGATGACACCCGACGCCATTGTGTTGCGCTTGAAGATTTCGCCGTACTTACCAAGCGCGATTACACCTTCTTGAATACGAGCTCCACCAGAGTCGAGCATTCCAATGATTGGCACTCCAGTTGCGATTGCAAGATCCATGACCTTGATGATTTTGTTTCCAGCGGTCTCACCAAGTGAGCCACCAAAAATTGTGAAGTCCTGTGAGAAGAGGGCAACCTGGCGGCCGTTGATGGTGCCCACTCCGGTAACCACGGCATCTCCGTAAGGACGGTTTTTATCCATGCCGAAAGCGGTTGAGCGGTGACGCACGAATTCATCTAGCTCAACGAATGATCCCGGGTCGAGCAGCATCTCGATGCGTTCGCGAGCGGTGTGCTTGCCTTTGGCGTGCTGCTTTTCTACTGCCGCTTCGCCGCTGGCGTGAACCGCCTCGTAGTAGCGGTTCTTGAAATCTTGGATTTTGCCTGCGGTGGTCGAAAAGTCTTCGACTGGCTTTGGGGCTTCGTGGGTCATAACGGCAACTCTAAACCCAAGAACAGGCCATTCTTTTGAAGATAACCTCCAAGCAAACGGGCAATATCACTGTGAAAACCCACAGCCGCTAGCCTGTAGCCATGGAATTTCCTTTAGCCGCAGCCCAGGCCACTCAGTTCGAAGCCGTCGAAAGTACCGGCTCAACCAACACCGATTTGATCGCCAAGGCCGCCGGTTTACCAAGCTTTTCGGTGCTAGCCGCCGGTGAGCAGGTTTCCGGTCGCGGCCGCTCGGGCAGAAGTTGGGAGGCGCCAGCCGAAACCTCGATGATCGCCTCGGTGTTGCTTCGACCAGCCGGCATCGCTCCCACCCAATTTTCTTGGCTGCCACTTATTGCCGGTTTGTC
>JBEGPH010000098.1:0-3409 GCA_041181555.1 Actinomycetota bacterium
TCCAGCACCAGCAATAAATCGTTTGGCATTTGCACTCGATATGCGCCGTCGTTTGGTTGGCGCACCAATCGCTTTAGTTTCGTGCGACAACATTCCAAATAATGGCAAGCTACTTCAGGCTGCAGTTACAAATGTATTTTCAACATTTGATGCCGAAGCAATGGATTGGCTCGAGAAGAATGTTTCTTTCGTTTCCACTTCAATCGATCGCATCACCCCACAAACCACCGCGGTCGACATCGAAGAAGTTCAAGCTAAAACAATTGGCAAGACAATTCGGTAACCGTAACCGAACCTTTCCGCGATTGGATTCTCTCCGGTGAATTTCCTGCGGGCAGGCCAGCTTGGGAAAAAGCCGGTGCGAAGTTTGTTACCGAGATCGAACCTTTTGAAAAGCGCAAGCTTTGGTTGCTCAATGGAGCACACAGCATCCTTGCCTATACCGGTATCGCGCGCGGACACTCTACGGTTGCCGAGGCAATTGCAGATGACTATTGCCTAAACCTGGTCGAAGCATTTTGGGACGACGCGGTGAAACACCTGCCGACCGCCGACTTGGCCCTTGAAGAGTATCGCTCAGCGCTGCTCGCCCGCTTTAGTAACCCTCGAATCGCCCACCAACTGCGCCAAATTGCCAATGATGGCGCTACCAAGCTGGCCGTTCGAATTGCCCCTATCGCAGCTGCTGAACTAGCTGCCGGTCGAGATGCTGCCGTGGAGGCAGAGGCTATCGGCGCCTGGATCAGTTTCTTGAGAGCTGGCGAATTCAATGACAGCCAGAGTGACGCGATTCGTCTTGCCCTTGCCAGCGAAACCGACTCGGCAGTAATCGCCCTACTCGACCCAAATCTTGCCAAGAACGCGGCTTTCGTGAGCTTGGTCAGCCAGTCAACCCAGATAACAGAAAGAAGCTAATGCTAAAACCACAGGCAACTTCAACTCGCGAATTGGTCAACCTAGACGGACTCTGGCAGTTCAAGGTGGACTTCAAAGACGAGGGATTCGCTCAAGGATGGGCCACCAAGTCACTTGATACCGACCTTCAGGCTCCGGTTCCATCCAGCTACAACGACATCTTCACCGATGTAAAAATTCGTGAGCACGTGGGTTGGGTTTGGTACCAGCGTCAGGTACGAATTCCACGCGGCTGGAATGGTGAGCGCATCTTTGTTCGCGCAGACAGCGCAACTCACGAGGGCATCATTTTTGTCAATGGCAAAGAAGTTGTTCGTCACGTGGGTGGATACATGCCATTTAGTGCCGACATTACAGATCACGTTTCTGCCGGTGACGAAATCACTTTGACAATCGCAGTGAACAACGTCCTTACCAACGAAACCGTTCCACCGGGACGCGTTATCACCAAGGATGATGGCACTAAGGCCCAGACCTATCTACACGATTTTTACAACTACGCCGGACTTGCTCGTAGCGTTTGGATATATAGCGTTCCTGAGGTTAACGTAACCGACGTTACTGTGAAGACAGACTTTGCTGGAACTACAGGAAAAGTTGCGTACCAAGTAGAAACTTCAGCAACCGCCGATGTTCGCGTTGCACTGTTTGACGAAGCCGGGAAAGAAGTAGCAACCGCAACCGGTGCTAACGGACATTTGGAAATCGCAAACGTAAAACTTTGGCAGCCGGGAAACGCCTACCTTTACAAGCTAAAGGTAGAAGCGCTCGTTGGTTCTAACATCGTTGATGAGTACCACGTGAACGTTGGTGTGCGAACTGTGAAGGTTGACGGCAACAAGTTCTTGGTAAACAACGAACCGTTCTACTTCACTGGCTTTGGCATGCACGAAGACCACGTGGTCAAGGGCAAAGGCCACGACAACTCATTCATGGTCAACGACTTCGAACTACTCAAGTGGGTAGGCGCCAACTCATTCCGCACTTCTCACTATCCATACGCCGAAGAGGTCATGGATTACGCAGACCGTCACGGCATCTTGATCATCGACGAGACCGCCGCGGTTGGCTTCAACCAGAACTTCGCCGGAATGTTTGGTGGTCCGAAGCTGCCTACTTACGGCCCTGACACTGCCAATGAGAAGACACAGGTGAATCTGCTTCAGGCGGTGCGCGAGCTTATCCAGCGCGACAAGAACCACCCATCGGTAGTGCTTTGGTCAATCACCAACGAGTCGGAGACCGGAATTCCAGAGGCGGTCGACTTCTTCAAGCCGGCAATCGACCTAGCGCATGAGCTCGATGACACTCGTCCGGTGACTTACATCAACGTAATGACCGAGCCATTCAACAAGTGTTTGATTGCGCCACTGGTCGACGTGATTTGTTTGAACCGTTACTGGGGATGGTACGAAGATCACAGCGATCTTCCAAACGCAGCGATTCACCTAGAGGCAGAGCTCAAGGGCTGGACCGAAAAGTATCCGGTGCCGTTCATCATCACCGAATACGGAGCCGACACTCTTGCCGGTGGTCACAGCATTCACAACCTGCCGTGGAGCGAGGAGTACCAGAGCTCTTACTTGGAGATGAGCCATTCGGTATTCGACAAGTTCCCATCGGTAGTTGGAGAGCACGTTTGGAACTTTGCAGACTTTCAAACCAAGCCTGGAATCTTCCGCGTGCTGGGAAACAAGAAGGGTGCCTTCACTCGTGATCGCCAGCCAAAGGCTGCAGCGCACACCTTGCGTGCACGTTGGACAAAGTTGAACCAGAAGTAAGAACGGAGAAGTAATTGAAAATCGCAAAAGCCGATGTTTTCGTCCACTCACCTGGTCGTAACTTCGTCACTCTTAAAATCACAACTGACGATGGTCTAGTTGGTTACGGTGACGCCACCGTAAATGGACGTGAACTTGCAGTTGCTTCATACCTGCGCGATCACCTCGCACCGATGTTGATCGGTCGAGATGCGCACAATATCGAAGACACTTGGCAATACTTCTACCGCGGTTCATACTGGCGTCGCGGCCCAATCACCATGACTGCAATTGCTGCAATCGACATGGCACTCTGGGACATCAAAGCCAAGGCTGCCAACATGCCGCTTTACCAATTGCTCGGTGGAGCTAGTCGCGAAGGTTGCTTGGCATACGGTCACGCATCAGGTCGCGAAGTCAGCGAGATTTTCGACAGCATTCGCGAGCACCAGGAAAAGGGTTACAAGGCCATCCGCGTGCAGACCGCAATTCCAGGCTTGAACTCGGTTTACGGTGTGGCTGCTTCGGCAAATGCCAGCGCTGGCGCGGGTTCCGGCAAGGGAGCTTCCTCGGCTCGCTACGACTACGAGCCAGCTCGCCGCTCAACCGTTCCAGTAGAGGAGGAGTGGGACACTCGCGCCTACCTCAACTACATCCCTTCGGTATTTGAAGCCGTGCGAAACGAGTTTGGCCCTGACCTACCTTTGCTCCACGACGGACACCACCGCCTGACT
>JBEGPH010000099.1:0-3372 GCA_041181555.1 Actinomycetota bacterium
AAATGATTGCATTCAAGGCAAACAACCGCTCAGTGACCTCGTTGTTGCTGAAGGGTAACTTTCCGCCGGTTAAGTCTTTGTTCCCTGCCGACATTGAAAACTACGCGGTAGTTGCCACTCAGGATTTGATTGACTCTACTCGTCGTGTGTCACTAGTGCTTGAGCGTGAAGCACCACTGCGTTACTCATTCGATGATGGCAAGGTTTCAATGGAAGCAACCGGAAACGAAACCGCGCAAGCTTCTGAAAATATTTCTGCCGAGCTAGAGGGTAAAGAGATTGTTGTTTCGCTAAAGCCGCAGTTCCTAATTGATGGACTTGCCGGCGTGCACAGCGAGTTTGTGAAGATTGCATTCACCAACAACGAGAACCCAAACAAGCCGGGTCCGGTTTTGATTTCTTCACACGGCTCAAAAGACAAGACTGCAGCGGATTCTTACCGCTACCTATTGCAGCCAAATCTTTTGGTTCGCTAGTTAGCAACAAGTACCGCAAAATCACAGAAATCTACTTCGAAAGGGCTAGCAAGGATGTTTATTAAGCATCTTTCGCTAGCCCATTTTCGTAACTATGAAACAGCGGAAGTGGAATTACAAAAAGGTGTCAATCTTTTTGTTGGCCCAAACGGTCAAGGCAAAACAAACCTTGCTGAAGCGATTAGATATTTATCTACCCTGTCTTCACACCGCGTAGCCGGCTACATACCAATGATCAAGCAGGGTGCAGCCCAGGCGGTTGTTCGGGCACTTGCATCATTTGATGATCGCGATGTTTTGTTAGAGCTGGAATTAAATCGCGACAACCCAAACAAGGCGAGAGTAAATAAATCACCCGCGCAAAAAGTGCGCGATATTTTGGGGTACGTAAATTCAGTTACGTTTGCTCCGGAAGATCTAGACATCATCAAGCGTGACCCAAGTAATCGCCGCGCGTTTATTGATGAACTTGTAGTTCAGGTGTGGCCAAGATTTGCTGGCGTGTATGCAGATTATGAGCGCGTGCTGAAACAACGAAACACACTTTTGAAAACCGCGCGCCAAACTGGCGCGAAAGGCTCCGCCCTATCGACACTTGATGCCTGGGATCAGTCACTAGTTGCATACGGATCAGAAATTATTGCGGCGCGAGTTGATTTGATTGAGCGACTGCGCCCACACCTGTTTGACGCGTACCAGTCGATTGCGATTGCCAACAACGAACCAAAGATTTTGATTAAGTCTTCACTGCTCAGCGCAACCATTGCTCACTATCTAGACGACGAAGAAATTTCCGACTTCGCTGAAGCGGAATTTCTAAACACCGGCGATCGCGCCGAGATTGAAGAGCTATTCCGCTTGAAATTACAAAGCGTGCGAAACAAAGAACTTGAACGTGGAATTACATTAGTTGGCCCGCAGCGCGATGATCTTGTGCTTCTTCTTGGATCGCTTCCGGCAAAGGGCTATGCATCGCACGGCGAATCTTGGTCTTATGCGCTTGCGCTTCGTTTGGCATCAATCGCGTTGCTTCGAGCAGAAACCAGAAGCGGCGACCCGATTTTAATTTTGGATGACGTTTTCGCTGAGCTTGATGCCGGTCGTCGCGAAAGACTTGCACAAATGGTTAAAGAAAACGAGCAGGTACTTATTACTGCTGCTGTTGCCGAAGACATTCCTAAAGAACTTGTTGCCACCGTGTTTCACGTGAAGGCCGGGGTGGTCACCAATGAGTGATGAACAGAAAGACTTTGCCCAGGAGTTCTACTGGAAGATGCGCGAGGCAATCACCGGCCGCCTAAGTCGCGACGCAAAGCGCATTGCCGAAAAGGAACAGCGCGCCACCTCAAGGCCCTTTGAAACAGGCCGTGACTTTGTAAAGGGCGGCGACGCCATCGATGGCTTGATGAAGGCCTTCCGCTGGGAGGGCCAGCTGGCCGAGGCCGACCTATTCAATAAGTGGGCCGATATCGTGGGCGACACCAATGCCGCCAGCAGCCAGCCTGAGACTCTGATCAACGGAACCCTCACGATTCGCTGCAAATCAACCGCCTGGGCCACCCAGCTGCGCCTAATGCAGGCCCAGATCCTAGAGAAGATCAATGCGGCCTACCCAGAAGTTGAAATTAAGGCCCTGAAGATGCTGGGCCCAGATGCTCCATCGTGGAAAAAGGGGCCCCGATCAGTACCGGGCAGAGGACCAAGAGACACCTACGGGTAGGCCAAACATATAATCTGCGCTTGAGGGCGGCAGATATAGCCTGCTACACGCCTCAAAGCGGAATCACGTCCTGTTTCAGTCAAGTTATCCACAATTTCTTAAATTTGTTAGACTTCAGAACATATTCTGAAGTATAGTTGCGACTATGAGTACAGTCCTTGAGCAGTTCCAATCATCCGAACTGAATAGAAACCCAACGAAAGTTTTTGACGCTGCAGAAAACGCGCCAGTTTTGGTGACTCGTCGAGACGGGGAAGACTTCGTTCTAATGAGTGAACGCGAGGCTTCAGCTCGACGTATCCTCGTCGAATTGGCTGCGGAACTTATTGCAGTAACCACCGATGACCGTGGAACTCTCGTGGAACGCATGTCAAATAGATTTCCTTGGATGCTGGCACTTAAAAAAACGGATCGCGATCGCTGCGCAAAGGAACTAGTCGAGGCAGCACGTGCATCGTTTTCAACCCAGAAGGCTCACCTGGTCGTTGCTGAACTTGCTGCGTGGCGTGAGACAGCAAGCGCTGTTGCCGAAGGGCTAAACCTGAACTCAATCGAATGGCTGGACGAACCACTGCCAGTTGAAGCGCCATTGGCCTAAAGCATGGGGAAGTTAGATCCGGTACCCAGGCCTACGAAAAAGTCCGAGCACAAAATCTATTTTGCAACCACTCAGGCGGAGAAGGGATGGAGGGATCTAACTGCTGTAAGGCGCAATGACCTGGTTACGGCCTGGGAATACCTGACAAAAACACCATTGCTGGACACGCCATATGCACATCAGTTGCGAGGGGAATTGGACTCTGTCATCCGTGATGGAAAGACATACGACTGCCGTCAATTGAAATTAAGCCTCAAGGATGGCGCCCGAATTTGGTATTACGTCGATGAATTACAAGTTCACATAATCAAAGTATTCACCGCGCACCCAAATATGACGAAGTAGGTTCGTTCAACGTCAGTAAACCGCATAGTCTCGAGAAAACCAACGAATTTTCGTCTTCAAAAGACCGCACCTGGAGCCCGATCAAATAGCCTCCAAGCGCAAGAATATTTTCTTATCCACAGGTTCGTGAATGGGCCTATATCCCGCATAAATACTGGGATATTGGCATCTCCGAGTGGTAAAAATTGTCTGCCCGGCGGGGTAGAATTTAGGTAGTTAATCACCCCGAAAAT
>JBEGPH010000100.1:0-3156 GCA_041181555.1 Actinomycetota bacterium
GCCATCAACCGGGTGGCCGACGCCCAAGCCGTGGTGGTGGCCACCCCTGTGTACAAGGCGGCCTACAGTGGCGTGTTGAAGGTGTTTTTGGACCTGTTGCCCCAAGCGGGGTTCAAAGACAAGGTGGTGCTGCCCCTGGCCACCGGGGGCAGCCCCCACCACATGCTGGCCCTGGACTACGCCTTGCGGCCTGTGCTGCAGTCTTTGGGTGCGCGCCAAATCCTGTCGGGGGTGTACGCCTCAGACAGCCAGGTGCCCAAAACCGAGTCGGGTGGGTACCAGGTGTCGGAAGAGATCGAAGCACGCCTGGCCGAGCTCGGGATTGAATCTGAATTCAAGGGTGGATTCCGTGTTACCACCCAAGAAACCATAGGCGTGGTTCGTGACGTTTTGCGAAATCAAATCAGTGCTGGATTAGCCGAGATGATCAACCAGGCCGGTGGCGATGCGGTCGTGATGTCTGGCGAGGATGCAAATCTCTTCCGCGCTGAAGTAACCACTCTCGAATCTGAGGCCGGACCGGTCGACATCGGCTTGGTAGGCGAAGTCACTCAAGTAAACCCTCGCGCAGTATTTGAAGCGCTTGATGCTGGTCGAATTCCGGTGGTTTCCACCGTGGCGCCTGATGCCGAAGGTCAACTTCTAAACGTCAACGCTGACCTTGCTGCTTCATCGCTTGCCATTGCTCTCGGTGCAGAAAAACTGATGGTGCTAACGGATGTGCCTGGACTATACAGTGATTGGCCAAACCGCGATTCACTAGTGTCTGAGATAACTACTAGTGAACTCCAAGACCTTCTTCCAAAACTGGAAAGTGGCATGATTCCAAAAATGCAGGCTTGCCTCAGTGCCGTAAATGGTGGAGTGCCAAAGGCTCACGTAATTGACGGCCGCACGCCTCACAGCATTCTTCTAGAGATCTTTACGGTGTCGGGATTCGGCACAATGGTGCTACCCTCATAATTTCTCAATCGAGAAAAGCAAAGGAAAACAATGGTTCGCCACTTTCTAAAAGACGATGACATTACGCCGGCAGAGCAAGCCCTAATCATTCGTCGTGCGATTGAACTCAAGAAGTCGCCTTACAGTGCGCGACCATATGAAGGCCCAAAGACCGTCGCTCTAATTTTTGACAAAACTTCTACCCGTACCCGAGTTTCATTTGCGGTGGGAGTAGCTGATCTCGGTGGCGTTCCGCTCATTATCGATTCACAGACATCCCAGATGGGCGGGAAGGAATCTGTCGCCGACACCGCTCGGGTCCTAGATCGTCAGGTCGCAGCAATTGTTTGGCGTACATACGCGCAGAGCGGTCTTGAAGAAATGGCAGCTAATTCGCGAGTTCCGGTGGTCAACTCTTTGAGTGACGATTGGCACCCTTGCCAACTGCTGGCCGACCTCATGACAATCCAGGAGCGCAAGGGAAAGCTTGCCGGCCTAAAGTTGGCTTACATCGGCGATGCGGCTAACAATATGGCGAACTCATACATGGTCGCCGGGGTCATGGCCGGCATGACGGTTTCTCTGGCAAGCCCAGCCGAGTATTTGCCTAACAAGACGGTCGTGGCCCATGCCGAAACAATCGGCGACAAGACTGGCGGTTCGGTAGAGGTTCACGGCGATCCTCTCGAGGCAATCAAGGACGCGGACGTTGTGGTCACTGACACCTGGATTTCTATGGGTCAGGAAGCAGAAAAGGCCAAGAGGCTTCAGGATTTTGCTGGCTTCACTATCGATAACGAAATGATGGGCCACGCTAAGTCTGACGCCATCTTTATGCATTGCCTTCCGGCATATCGAGGATATGAGGTTGAGTCTGAGGTAATCGACGGTCCGCAGTCAGTCATCTGGGACGAAGCGGAGAATCGTTTGCACGCGCAAAAGGCTCTGCTGGCCTGGCTAGCTGAACAGCACTAGCGATTAGCGGGGCGATTAAACCCCCGCCGAATAGAATTGCCAATTATGAACGACAACAATTCACTCTGGGGTAGCCGATTCGACGGCGGCCCTGCCGACAGTTTGGCGGCTCTTAGTCGTTCAGTACACTTCGACTGGCGTTTGGCCAAGTACGACATCGCAGGTACCCGAGCTCACATCAAGGCTCTGATGTCGGCCGGTTACCTAACCAGCCTCGAACATGAAAAGCTCGATCGCAGTCTGGTCGAGCTACTCAGCAGAGTTGAATCAGGCAGCTTTACGGCAAAGCAGTCCGATGAAGATGTGCACTCGGCTTTAGAACGAGGGCTGATCGAAATTGCCGGGGGAGAGCTTGGCGGCAAAGTTCGCGCCGGACGCTCTCGCAACGACCAAATTGCCACATTGATTCGCATCTACCTGCTTGAGCAGGCTGAGAATCTGCATTCAATGGTCGTCGACCTAATTGAAGTACTGGTCTCTCGTGCTGAAGAGCACCTTGGTGTAGCGATGCCGGGCCGCACTCACTTTCAGCATGCGCAACCAATTCAACTTTCGCACCACCTTCTGGCTCATGCCTGGCCGCTGGTTCGCGACCTTGAGCGACTTCACGATTGGAAAAAACGTGCGAGTCTTTCACCATACGGCGCTGGCGCGCTCGCGGGAAACACACTCGGCTTAGACCCAAGTCTGGTCGCTCAAGAACTTGGCCTGAGTGCTCCAACCCAGAATTCAATTGACGCAACCGCGAGTCGCGATGTAGTTGCAGAATTTTCATTCATTACAACTCTGATTGGGATCAACCTTTCGCGGTTCAGCGAAGAAATAATTATTTGGGCGAGCGCGGAGTTTGATTACATCAAACTAAGTGATTCATACTCCACTGGTTCATCGATCATGCCCCAGAAAAAGAATCCTGACATTGCAGAACTAGCGCGCGGAAAAGCCGGAAGACTTATCGGGGATCTCACTGGACTCCTAGCAACCCTAAAGGGATTGCCGCTGGCCTACAACCGTGATTTGCAAGAAGACAAAGAACCAGTATTCGACGCAGTAGATCAACTTACTTTGCTATTGCCTGCTTTCACCGGTATGGTCGCAACAATGCAGTTCAACCGAAACCGACTCGAACTGCTAGCTCCAGCGGGCTTCTCACTTGCAACCGATGTTGCCGAATGGTTAGTAAAGAAGAAAGTACCATTCCGTGACGCGCACGAAATTACCGGCAAACTTGTCGCGCAC
>JBEGPH010000101.1:0-3146 GCA_041181555.1 Actinomycetota bacterium
GAAGGTTGTGCCTGGTCTTTACGCCGCCGGTGAATGTGCCTGTGTTTCGGTACACGGAGCAAACCGTCTTGGTACCAACTCGCTGCTAGACATCAACGTCTTCGGTAAGCGCGCTGGAATCTACGCTGTCGAATACGCAAAGACTGCAGACTTCGTGCCGCTGCCAGAGAACCCTGCCGGTGAAGTTATCGAGATGATCGAGAAGGTTCGTAAGTCGAAGGGCAACGAGAAGGTTGCCGTGCTTCGCCGCGAGCTTCAGGAAACCATGGACAAGAACGCTCAGGTTTACCGCACCGAAGAATCACTCAACGAAGCACTCGACAAGATTGCCGAACTTCGTGAGCGCTACGAAAACATCCAGGTGCAAGACAAGGGTCAGCGTTTCAACACCGACCTACTCGAGGCAATCGAGCTTGGCTTCCTCTTGGATCTAGCCGAAGTGCTTGCTTTCACCTCGCGCGAGCGTCGCGAATCTCGCGGTGGCCACTTCCGTGAAGACTACGAGACCCGCAACGACAAGAAGTTCATGGTGCACTCAATGGCCTACCGCACCAACAAGAAAACCAAGAAGCCCGGTGGCAACATCGAGCTTGATTGGAAGCCTGTAACCATTACCAACTACCAGCCGATGGAGCGTAAGTACTAATGTCTACCGAATTCGAAGAACTGGGAGCAGTACCAAGCTTCAAGGTGACCCTTTTTGTTCGTCGTTTCAACCAGGAAGACGGAGAAGAAGCGCGTTGGCAAGACTACGACGTTGAAGTCCATGGCACCGACCGTGTGCTTGACGCACTTCACAAGATCAAGTGGGAGCAAGACGGCACACTTACTTTCCGTCGATCATGTGCTCACGGTGTTTGTGGTTCGGATGCAATGCGCATCAACGGTCGCAACCGTCTCGCCTGCAAGACCCTGATCAAAGATCTAAACATCGACGAGCCAATCTACGTTGAGCCAATCAAGGGTCTCAATGTAGAGAAGGACCTCGTGGTCGACATGAACCCGTTCTACCAGGCATACCGCGACATCAATCCATTCTTGATTGCCAGCGACAAGCCAACCAAGGAACGACTACAGAGCCCAGAAGACCGCGAGCGCTTCGACGACACCACAAAGTGCATCTTGTGTGCCGCCTGCACCACCTCGTGCCCAGTTTTCTGGACCGATGGTCAGTACTTCGGCCCAGCTGCGATCGTCAACGCCCACCGCTTCATCTTCGACTCACGCGATGAAGCAGCAGAGGTTCGCATCGACATCCTGAACGATAAAGAAGGTGTGTGGCGCTGCCGCACCACATTTAACTGCACCGAGGCTTGCCCACGTGGCATCCAGGTGACCAAGGCAATCGCCGAGGTCAAGCAGGCGATCCTTCGCGGCGTGAAGTAACTCACAAATTCAAAGCCTCCGAACTTGCTCACAATCTGGGCGGTTCGGAGGTTTTTTGTTTCTGCTTGCCATAGTTTGGTCAAATGGAAAACTGCTCTGGAATCAACCAAGAATCTTGCGATTCACGCGTAACTAACGTCGGTGGCGGAATCAGCCGCCGCACACTACTCACCGGCTTGGCCGGAGTGCTCGGTGCTATCGGCCTATCGGCTACCGGCGAGGTTGCCATGGCTGCCGCAAAGACCTACACGATCGGCAAGACCACTGACATTGCAGTCAAGAGCGGCAAACTCTTCAATGTTGCAGGCACCCCGGTTTTGGTTACCCAACCAAAGGCTGGAGTTTTCAAAGCGTTCAACGGCTATTGCACTCACCAGCGCACTCCGGTTGGTGGCATCCAAGGAAGCAACGTCATTTGCTACCAGCACGGAGCGACGTACGACTCAACCACAGGTGCAGTTACCGGTGGCCCCGCCCCTCGCCCACTTAGCAAAATCACTCTCACCGTTTCTGGCACCGCATTGAAAGTGAAACTCTAGACTGGGCGCATGCCCACAAAAATTGTTTCGGTAAACGTCAACGGCGTTCGCGCGGCATTTCGCAATGGAATGTCAGATTGGTTAGCTAAAACCCAGCCAGATATTCTCGCACTGCAAGAAGTTCGCGCAGAGACCGAAGACCTGGTTCGGCTATTTACCGAAACCGGCGAGTGGCACATTCTTCACGACGCGGCTACCGCAAAGGGTCGCGCTGGTGTGGCAATCCTGAGCAAGATTAAACCGCTCGATTCTCGCACCGAATTCGGACCAAAAAGTTTTGACTCCGCCGGTCGTTGGCTGGAAGCCGATTTCAAAATCGGTAGCAAAAAAATCACTGTGATTAGCGTTTACGTGCACTCGGGCGAAGTCGATACCCCAAAGCAAATCGAGAAGTACAAATTCTTAGATGCCATGAAGAAGCGCATGAAGCAGCTGCTAGATTCCGGCGAAATGGTTTTGGTCATGGGCGACCTAAACGTTGGTCACACCGAGTTGGACATCAAGAACTGGAAGGGCAATCTCAAGAACGCCGGCTTCCTGCCTGAAGAGCGCGCCTACTTCGACGAGTTCATGAACAATCAGGGTTGGATCGACCTCGGCCGGCAGTTCCACCCCGGCGTGGCTGGGCCCTACACCTGGTGGTCAAACCGCGGTCAGGCATTCACCACCGACACCGGCTGGCGCATCGACTATCAACTGGTGACCCCAAAGCTTGCCAAGCTGGCACTCGACTATTCGGTGCACCGAGCACCAACATATGAAGAGCGTTGGAGCGACCACGCTCCTGTCGTTGTGAACTACAACATTTAGACTGGCTCTATGACAAAGCCCAATCTCCTATCCGGAATGCAGCCTTCGGCTGGTTCCCTGCACCTCGGTAATTTTCTAGGTGCGTTGGTTAATTGGGCAGCAATGCAGGATGACTACAACGCGTATTACTGCATCGTAGATTTGCACGCCATCACCGTGCCACAGGATCCGGCAGAACTTCGCGCCAACACTCGTCGCACCGCGGCACAGTATTTGGCAGCCGGAATCGATCACAACAAGTCGACACTCTTTGTCCAGTCACACGTTCCTGCGCACGCCCAGCTGGCCTGGGTCTTGCAATGCATCACCGGCATGGGTGAAGCCGGACGCATGACGCAGTTCAAGGACAAGTCGCAAAAGAATGGTGTCGACTCGGCTTCGGTTGGTCTTTACACCTACCCGATTTTGCAG
>JBEGPH010000102.1:0-3136 GCA_041181555.1 Actinomycetota bacterium
TTTTACTTCAAAGTTGTTTGGGGTAATTGCTTTGAGCAGGGCGAGAGTCAGGCCGGTGACGATGCCGCCGAGAAGGCCGCGGAAGGCCGAGCGGTGATCGATGATCAAAAATTCGGCCATTGGGAAGAATGCTGCAAAAAGCGGAAGGCTGATCAGCGGCCTCATACTGCGCTTGAAGTTGTATTTAACGTTTCGTTTGAGGCGGGTGGTGGGGCGCTTGAGTTCGTTCTTGTCGGGCATGGCGATTGTGGCGGCTTCGTCTAGAACCGATTTGCTTAGCGGTCGTACGTCGTTTTTAATGAGTTGGCGCAGTTCGTCGACAATTGTGGTTCGTTCATCGGATTTCGTGACTAAGAGCTCTTGAATCTTTTCGATTGCTGGAAGCAAGGATGCGACAGTGTTCTCTTTGAGATTTTCGATTTCATCGCTGATGATTTGCTTGGCAGATTCGCGATATCCAAGAAGATCTTGCTCGGTTTTGATGAGTTTGCGAATCGATTCGTTTCGGGCAATCAGGCTTGAGCGCAGGGTGTTGATCACGAAGAACATCAGGGTGGCGCCGAGGAACCCGCCGGAGATTCTCACTGCCCAAAGTGGCTCAGTGTCGAGGCCCCACTGGATGGCTAGTGCGCCAACGGTTAGGTTGCCGATTACGCCGGCAATGCCGATGGTGATTAGGTTGGCGAAGGGTCTCGGATTGGTCTTAAGGCGCTTATAGAGGCCGAGGGCCATCACTAGCAGTACCCAGGCTGATAGGGCTATTACGGAGATTGCCCAGATTAGGAGCCATAGCGGGCTGAAGTTTTGGGTGCGGTTTGGGTCGGTGGTGAGGGCGGTTATGAGTCTGAGTAGAAGAGTGGAGACGATTACCCAGAGCGACCACGAGCTCAGGGTGCCGACGGCCACTTTCCAGTTCTTCATAGGTTCAGAGTATTCGGTGCTTGGGGCTTGGATTATGGGGTTGTTCGCCTTTACGAACCTAGGGCGGAATGGGTGGTTTCGGTAGACTTGGGGCTT
The DNA here is from genome assembly GCA_041181555.1 of Actinomycetota bacterium. Taxonomy (GTDB): domain Bacteria; phylum Actinomycetota; class Actinomycetes; order Actinomycetales; family Microbacteriaceae; genus Rhodoluna. The sequence goes on from JBEGPH010000102.1 coordinate 1,018, forward strand.
ATGAAGGTCTTTCTGACAGGCGCCGACGGGTTTATCGGCTCTCACTTAGCTGAACACTTGGTACGGTCGGGTCACGAGGTTAAGGCCTTGGCGATCTACAACTCGATGGGTTCCTGGGGCTGGTTGGACACCCTTCCGGCCGATGTGAAGGCGGGCATGGAGGTTGTGCTTGGCGATATTCGCGACCCGTATCACATGAACCTTTTGGCTAAGGGTCAGGATGCCATCATGCACCTGGCTGCGCTGATTGCTATTCCGTTTAGTTACGTTGCCCCAGATATGTATGTGCAGACCAACGTTCAGGGCACATTGAACATGCTCAACGCTGCCCGGGCTAATGGCGTGTCACGTTTTATTCACACCTCTACCTCTGAGGTTTACGGCACCGCGCAGTACGTGCCGATGGATGAGGGACACATTCTTCAGGGTCAGTCGCCTTATTCGGCTTCGAAGATTGGTGCCGACCAGATGGTTCGCTCCTTCTACTCTTCTTTCGAACTTCCGACTCTCACGATTCGTCCGTTCAACACTTATGGTCCACGTCAGTCGGCTCGTGCTGTGATTCCAACCATCATCTCGCAGTTGGCTGCCGGCAAGAAGTCGATCAACCTCGGTGCTTTGACTCCGACTCGTGACTTCACTTACGTGACAGACACCGCTCGCGGATTTGAAAAGGCTTTGCACGCCACCACCGGTTTTGGTGAAGTGACTAACTTGGGTGTTGGTTTTGAAGTTTCGATTGGTCAAACCTTCGACATCATCAATGAGTTGATGGGTGCTGGAGCCGTGGCTACTGAAGATGCAAACCGCATTCGCCCGAAGAACTCTGAGGTTGAGCGCTTGTTTAGCGACAACACCAAGGCTCGCACTGTTTTGGATTGGCAGCCGGAGATCGTTGGCGTTGAGGGCTTTAGAGATGGACTATCGAAGACCATTGAGTGGTTCACAAAGCCGGAGAACCTTGCTCACTACCGCCCAGACGAGTACACGGTTTAGTTTTATGTCTTTGGCAGATGAGTTTGTTGGGGCTATCCGCGGGGTAGTTGGGCATTCCGACGAGGCTATTGGCCTGCACGTGCCTGAGATTGGCGAGCTAGAGAAGAAGTACATTCTCGAGTGCCTCGACTCCACCTTTGTTTCTTCGGTTGGTGCTTTCATTCCGCAGCTTGAGGCTCGCATGCAAGAGATTACCGGGGCCAAGCACGCTGTCGCGGTTTCGAACGGAACCGTTGGCTTGCAGGTGGCAATGTTCTTGGCTGGCGTGGAGCCAGGCGATGAAGTTGTGATTCCAACTTTGTCTTTTGTGGCAACGGCCAATGCGGTTTCGCACTGTGGTGCTGTGCCGTACTTTGTGGATTCAGATGAGACCACATTAGGTATGTCGCCTTCTGCTTTGCGAATTGCACTTTCTTCTTTTGAAAAAGTTTCTGGTGGTTTGCGTAACCCGGCAACCGGTCGTCGTATTGCGGCGATTGTGCCGATGCATACGCTTGGGCACCCGGTAGACATTCATGCGATTGTTGCGCTTGGCGAAGAATTTGGTGTGCCGGTGGTGGAAGACGCCGCTGAGTCTTTGGGATCTTTTGTGGGCGGTCGGCACACTGGCACATTTGGTTTGACCGGAATGATCTCGTTCAACGGAAACAAGATTGTCACCACCGGTGGTGGCGGAGTGATCTTGACTAACGATGATGAACTTGGTCGTCGTGCGAAGCACTTGACTACCACTGCAAAGTTGCCGCACAAGTGGGAGTTTGAGCACGACGAAGTGGCATGGAACTATCGCATGCCAAACTTGAACGCTGCACTGGGTATGGCGCAGTTGGATAAGTACCCTCGTTACTTGGAGCAGAAGCGAGTTTTGGCATCGCGTTATGCCGAGGCTTTTGCTTCGGTTTCTGGATTGTCGTTTGTGCCAGAGCCGGCTGGTACCTCTTCTAACTACTGGCTCTGTGCCGTTCGTTTGGATTCGCCTTCTTTGGAGGTGCGCGACTCGTTGATGTCGGCTGCCCATGAGGCTGGGCTATTGGTTCGCCCAATGTGGAACCTGCTGCACCAGCAGCGCATGTACAACGGCGCTGGCCGAGGCGACCTGTCTGTGGCTACCGACCTGCACGCA
>JBEGPH010000103.1:0-3291 GCA_041181555.1 Actinomycetota bacterium
GGCTTTGCGCACGATGTCTTTAGCGATGCTCGGGTTGCGCTCAAGCCAGTCGCCGAGTTGTTCGTTAACAACCTTTTGCACGAATGCTTTTACTTCGGTGTTACCGAGTTTGGTTTTGGTTTGACCTTCGAACTGCGGCTCGGCGATCTTGACAGAAATAACTGCAGTTAATCCTTCGCGGCAGTCATCACCAGAAAGATTCTCATCTTTTTCTTTAAGCAAATTGGTTTGACGTGCGTACTTGTTTAGCAACGAAGTTAGTGCAGCACGGAAACCTTCTTCGTGTGTACCACCCTCGTGAGTGTTGATGCTGCATTGCAATTTCAACGCTGAGGTTTTTCTCTTTGGTCTCTGCTTCGAAACCGATGATGTCTGGGTTAACCACTTCGGTTTTCTTGGTTGAGTTAAGGTACTCAACGTAATCGGCCAAACCTTTTTCGTAGAGGTAAGTGTCTTCGCGTCCGCTGCGCTCGTCGAACAAGCTGATCTGCAAACCCTTGTTCAAGAAACACATCTGCTGGAAACGCTGACGCAAAGTTTCGTAGTCGTATTCGACTGTTTCGAAAATATCTGGGTTAGCTAAGAATTCAATTACGGTTCCGGTGGTGTCTGATGCCGGACCTTGTTTCACCGGAGCAGTTGGTACACCCATCTTGAACTGCTGAGTCCAGAGGTGACCATCGCGTGCAACGACTGCACGAAGTTCAGTGGATAGAGCGTTTACTACCGACGCACCAACTCCGTGAAGACCACCTGACACCGCGTAACCGCCGCCGCCGAATTTTCCTCCGGCGTGCAAAACAGTTAGTACAACTTCGAGAGTTGAGATGCCTTCGGTTGGGTGAACGGCAACCGGGATGCCTCGGCCGTTGTCGGCGCAGCGGATCCAGCCGTCTTTGGTGATGGTGACATCGATGCTGTCGCAGTAGCCGGCTAGGGATTCATCTACCGCGTTGTCGACGATTTCGTAAACCAGGTGGTGAAGACCACGGGGACCAGTGGAGCCAATGTACATACCCGGACGCTTGCGGACCGCCTCAAGGCCTTCCAGAACCTGGATATTCCCGGCGTCGTAGGTGTTGTCAGGTGCGTTCATTTTGGTGCTCCTTTTACTGGATTAGGCCCACAGAACTGCGTTCTCAGAACGACTGATATTCGGGGTTGCTAACCCTCAAATTCTACCCCGAAAAATACCCTTTTCCGACCAAATTACATCGATGTAGTTCCCAGTGTTTATAAGGGCTTCAGGCCGATTGGCCGTTTGGTTTAACCGCAAAAAGAGGCCCCATTTCTGGGGCCTCTTTTCGTCATCGGAGGAGAACAGGAAGTTCAGTATTAGCCAACAGTGATCGGGGCAATTAACTTCCCGTCAGTGCCAATTTCGCCGTTAATTGCGGTTCCGGTCACCTTCACTAGCTGAAGGGTGAACTTTCCGCTGTGCATAGGAGGCAGGGTCACGGTCTGGGTGCCGGTTCCTGTGAGAGCAATCGCGGTGCTGCGTGGCTTAGGAGCTGGCAGTGCCTTACCGTTAGCGTCAGTCGGTGGGGTCACACCGGTTGGAAGGGTTGGCGCAGCCTCGGTGACTACCAACTGGTAGGTGCCATCAGTTGGCACATTCACGGTTACGGTCTGTGGTGTGGCGTTCTGGTTGAAACCGCCCTTGAATCCACCCTTACCGCGGTGGCCGTGGTCACCGTCACCCTGGCCAAAGCTTGGGGCGGTTGAGCTTGAGCCTGAGCCAGTGCTTGGAGTGGTTCCGGCGGCAATTGCCGGGCTAGCGATTGCGATGCCAGCAAGGGCTGCAATGCCAATTCCGGCCGCTGCGATCTTGGTGCTTAGTTTCTTTTCCATTTGGAAATCCTTTCGTTGGGGACAGGTTCAAAGTAGAGAAACAGCCTGCGAAAAAGCCTGTGAAACAGAGTTTCTTGATGAACCTTTCAGGCAATTTGGAGATTCGCCGTTTTCTCCCTTGCCAGTGCTGATGCGGGATTCCTTAGAGTTGCCGGTTAAACTGATTGGCGAAGACGAGGTGCGGATTGGGCTTTCTAGAAAACTTTGAAAAGGGTTTGGAGCGCATCGTCACGGGCGCATTTTCTAAGACTTTCAAAAGCGAACTTCAGCCAATCGAAATTGCCTCGGCCATTCGCGCCGAAATGGATTCCAAGGCGAGCATCGTAAGCCGCGACCGAATTCTCGCGCCTAACACTTTTGTAGTTCGGCTTTCTGCCGCCGACTTCGCACGTATGCGAGCTTTGGGCGGCAACCTAATTACGGAGCTGACCGACCTGACTTCTAAGCACGCAGTCAAGCAAGGTTTCCAATTTGGCGCGGCCCTGGATATCAAACTGGTTGAAGACGGAAGTCTCCCGCTCGGCCAGGTGACAGTTTCTTCAACCACTGAGGAAATCGAAGTCACCTGGACCCCGGCGCTTGATCACAATGGGCGCCGCTACCTTCTCAACGGCGCTCGCACTTCTATTGGTCGCGATGCATCAGCCGACATTCAAATTGACGACAGTGGATTAAGTCGCAAGCACTTTGAAGTCTTGTGGGATGGCAGCAAGGCAGGCGTTCGCGATCTTGGTTCAACTAATGGAACCAAGTTAAACGGTCAAACAATTTCTGAGAGTCCACTTCAAAACGATTCAGTTATTACCGCTGGTCGAAGCGAATTTGTTTTTCGCGTAGTTGCGAACAAGGTGACTAATGAGTGAGTTAGCACTATTTATTGTTCGCATTGCATTTCTTGTAGTTCTCTGGACTTTTATCTTCACGATTATTTCTGTAATTCGTGCAGATCTCTTTGGTCAGAAAGTTGTTTCTCGCGTTGCCGAAGCAAACACACCGCAGCGTGTTTCACAGCCGGTAATTCCATCGGCTCCGGCAAACTCACTAACCGAAACTCTGATGGCAGAGCCGAGTGGAATGAGCGCCACCAAAGTAGTGGTCACCGAAGGTCCACGAAAAGGCACAGAGGTTCGACTGGTTGGTCGCGAGCTAACTATCGGTCGCGCAGAAAACAGCGACTTGGTAATTGATGACGAGTATGCATCTACTCAGCACGCAAAATTAGTTTTGATTAACAACGACTGGCTTGTTCAGGATTTGAATTCCACAAACGGTACTTTCATCGGTGATAAGCGCATTGGCACACCTGCAGTAGTCAAGATGAACACTCCGATTCGCATCGGCAAAACTGTTTTCGAATTGCGAGCGTAGTAATCAATGGCAGTGCAAGCCTTCGCGGCCAGCAACATTGGCAAGGTTCGTAAGAGCAACCAGGACTCCGGC
>JBEGPH010000104.1:0-3076 GCA_041181555.1 Actinomycetota bacterium
CGAATGAGGCCGCCGTGATGCTCGCCATGCGCGATTCAATCGGATTGATTTAGTCCCAGTTCTGACCCTATGTGGCAGAATTGACCTATGTTGCGTTGGATTACTGCCGGAGAATCTCACGGCCCAGAATTGGTTGCCGTATTAGAGGGTTTGCCAGCTGGAGTCCCAGTTACCACCGCTGAGATTCAGGATTCCCTCGCTCGCAGACGTCTCGGATATGGCCGCGGTGCACGCATGCAGTTCGAGCAAGATGAAGTGTCAATTAGCGGAGGCGTTCGCCACGGTCTAACCATTGGCGGACCAGTTGCGATAACGGTAGCGAATACCGAATGGCCAAAATGGCAGGACGTGATGTCTGCTGATCCAGTTGCCCCGGAGAAACTCACCGGAGCTCGCGCCGAGACCCTCACAAGACCACGTCCCGGGCATGCGGACTTCACCGGTATGCAAAAATACGGTTTTCTGGATTCACGTCCTGTTTTGGAGCGTGCGTCAGCTCGAGAAACCGCTGCTCGAGTCGCTCTCGGCCGCGTGGCTAGCAATTTCCTTAATGAACTGGGAATTCACCTAATCACCCACACGGTTTCAATCGGAACCGTTGATGGCGGTCGTGATTTACCTCTCCCAAAGCCGAGCGATCTTGATTCCATCGATTCTGATCCGCTACGTGCGTTCGACAAAACTCTTTCCGAGGCAATGGTTGCCGAGGTTGACTCAGCCCACAAGGATGGCGACACCCTTGGTGGCGTAGTCGAAACCTTGGTCTATGGCGCACCTCCGGGACTCGGTTCCTTTGTGCACTGGGATCGTCGTCTAGATTCTCAACTTGCTGGCGCTCTCATGGGGATCCAAGCGATTAAGGGCGTAGAAGTTGGCGATGGTTTTGAAACCGCACGTCGCAGGGGTTCGGCCGCGCACGATGAAATTGTTCGTGAAGCAGGAGTATCCCGCCGACTAACAGATCGAGCTGGTGGTATTGAAGGCGGTATGAGTAACGGTGAGGTTATTCGAGTTCGTGCTGCGATGAAACCGATTAGCACTGTGCCGAAGGCATTGCAAACTATCGACGTTGCAACAGGAGATGCCGCAAAGGCCCACCACCAGCGCTCCGATGTCTGCGCAGTTCCGGCCGCAGGTGTGGTAGCAGAGGCAATGGTTGCCCTGGTGATTGCAAATGCTGTGCTCGAGAAGTTTGGCGGAGACTCTCTCTCGGAAACCAAACGCAATCTAGAGAGCTACATTGCAAACATCCCAGATGTTCTCTCTTCGCACATCGAGTAGTTTTGACGAATCACGTTAAGCCCATCGTCTTGGTTGGCCCCGCTGGAGTGGGGAAAACCACGGTAGGCAAAAAACTGGCCAACAGCCTCGGGCTTTCTTTTCTGGACACGGATGCACTCTTTGTAAAAGATCATGGCCCGATCAGTGAATTCTTTGCCGCCAACGGGGAATCTGCTTTTCGCAGGCTCGAGGAAGATTACCTGTCCTATGCTCTGTCGTCCTCTGGAGTCATTGCAACTGGCGGAGGTGCAATTCTTAGTGAGGCGAATCGCCAGGCTCTAAAGGTTGCCACAGTTGTATACCTAAAAACCGACGGCACACACATGCATAAGCGACTTTCGCAGGGAACAAGACCTCTCCTCAAGAATGGAATTGACGATTGGCGTCGAATCTATGATGAGAGAAAGCCAATCTATGAATCGGTGGCTGACATAACGGTGGACTGTTCGGGTCACCCCATAAAGCAAACACTTATGGAGATAAAGGCGGAGCTAGATAAACATGAGTAGCACAACCGTTATCCCGGTAACCGGCTCGAGTGCCTATGACATCGTCATTGGACGATCTTTGTTGAACGAAATTCCAACGCAACTTGGTGATTCGGTAAAGAAAGTTCTGGTTATTCACCCTGTGGCTCTGACAATTTCCGCTGAGGCACTGCAGTCATCGCTGCGAGATTCTGGCTACGAAGTTCTTTTGGCTGGCGTGCCCGATAGTGAAGACGCTAAGCGAGTGGAAGTTGCAGCTTTTTGCTGGGGCATTCTTGGTAAGGCAGATTTCACCAGGACCGATGCAATTATTGGTTTTGGCGGTGGATCCACCACCGACTTGGCCGGTTTCGTAGCGGCAACTTGGTTACGTGGTGTGAAGGTAGTCCAAGTACCTACCACCTTGCTAGGAATGGTTGATGCCGCAGTCGGCGGCAAGACAGGAATCAACACGGCTGAAGGCAAAAACCTGGTTGGCTCCTTTCACTCGCCTGCGGCGGTAATTATTGATCTAGACACCTTGGAAACACTTCCAAGAAATGAACTTTTAGCAAGCTATGGCGAAATTGTGAAGTGTGGTTTTATAGCCGACGAGAAGATTCTCGAACTTCTCGAAAAAGATGTTAATACAGCTACAGATGTTCACTCTGATGTGTTCAGAGAAATCATTGAACGTTGTGTGCGAATCAAGGCGAGAGTAGTTTCCGAGGACCTTAAGGAGAGCGGACTAAGGGAGATTCTCAATTACGGTCACACCCTTGGTCACGCGATTGAACATAACGAACGCTATCAATGGAGACATGGAGTGGCGGTTGCAATCGGCATGGTTTTCGTAGCCGAATTGGCACAGCTCGCCGGAAAACTTGCACCTGCGATTGTCGATCGTCATCGCAGCATTTTGACTTCACTTGGCTTACCAACAAGCTACCGAGCAAGCGAATTTGAAAAACTTCTTTCTACTATGCAGCGAGATAAGAAATCTAGGGCTGGTTCCCTTCGGTTCGTAGTGCTTGAGCAGATAGGTAAGCCGGTTATCCTCTCGGCGCCAAGCGTCGAACTGCTTCACGCCGCCTATCAGGAAATCTGCGACTAGTCGGCTAGCCTTTAGTTATGCAAAAGGTATTCGTCCTAAATGGCCCAAATCTTGGGCGTCTCGGTTCGCGGGAACCGGAAATCTATGGGACAACCGACTGGGTTGGGCTTGTGAAGGCAGTAGAGCAGAAGGCAGGCGAACTTGGCCTTTCGGCAGAGGTGCGTCAGACCGATAGCGAAGCGGAGCTGATCGGCTGGCTTCACGAGGCTGTAGA
>JBEGPH010000105.1:0-3036 GCA_041181555.1 Actinomycetota bacterium
CGCGCCTACCTCAACTACATCCCTTCGGTATTTGAAGCCGTGCGAAACGAGTTTGGCCCTGACCTACCTTTGCTCCACGACGGACACCACCGCCTGACTCCAATTCAGGCTGCCCGCCTAGGTAAGTCACTCGAGCCTTACGACCTGTTCTGGCTTGAAGACCTAACTCCAGCTGAGAACACCGACGCTTTCCGTCTGATTCGCCAGCACACCACAACTCCTCTAGCCGTTGGTGAAATCTTCAACACCATCTACGACTACAAGGATCTTTTCGAAGAGCAGTTGATTGATTACGTTCGCTCCCCGGTAAGCCACGGTGGTGGAATCACTCCGCTAAAGAAGATCTTCGACTACGCGGCTGTATATCAAATCAAGTCAGGCGTGCACGGCCCAACCGACGTATCTCCAATCGGTCACGCTGCATCATTGCACTTGGGTATGGCAATTCACAACTACGGAATCAGCGAGTACATGCAACACTCTCCTGACACCAATGACGTGTTCCAGCCTGAGTACACATTCAGCGACGGACTAATTCGTCCGGGCACAAGTCCTGGTCTTGGCGTGAGCTACGACGAAAAACTTGCGTCACAGTTTGAATACGAACCTGCTTACTTGCCTGTCAACCGACTAAAGGTTGATGGCACGATGCACGACTGGTAAACCGAGAAGGACTTCGAGACAACTTTTATGACCATGCGGATAGTTGTGATGGGCGTCTCGGGATGCGGAAAGTCAACTGTGGGCAGACTGCTCGCAGAAAAACTCGACGCGAAATTCATTGACGGCGATGACCTGCACCCTGAGGAGAATAAAGCCAAAATGGCTGCAGGCATCTCCCTCAATGATGAAGATCGTTGGCCTTGGTTAGCCAAGGTTGGCCAGTCACTTGCTCAAGGCGAAAAAGTCGTCATCGCCTGCAGTGCCTTGAAACGCAAGTATCGCGAACGTATTCTGCAAGAAGCACCGAACACCGTCTTTATTCACCTCGACGGTTCACGCGAAGTACTTGCAGAGCGAATGTCTTCCAGGCAAAACCACTTCATGCCGGTAACCCTGCTCGATTCACAGTTGGCCACGCTCGAACCGCTCGAGTTTGACGAGCCAGGCCTCAAGATTGACATAGATCAACCGGTAGAAAAAATTGTCGAAAGCAGCCTCGGCTTCATAAGAGAATAGTCGTGTGAGTTTTAGAGAAGATCCGCTTGAGGACTTCGCTCCAGACGAGGCCGAAGAGCTGTGGGGCGGTGGTCCTAGTGAACTTCGCGAGGCCAAGAGCCGCCACATACCTTTTTATAAGTTCACCTTCTACGCCGACCGCCTAGATCTTCGTCACGCCGGTTACGAACTGGAAAAGTTCGAAGAGCTCTTTGATTTGCTCGACGATGCCCGCGTTTCACAGGCCATCAAGGTAAACCGCCTGCTGCACTTACCAAGCGGACCAGAGCACGCTCGCGGCGGAACGGCCGTTTGGCAACCCCGTCGCGCTCGAGAAATCGAGTTTCGAGTGATCGAATCGCTTCACCGATTCGGGCTCAGCATCGTGCCCAACCGTCTGCGCCGAGTACTTGGCAAGGCCTTCAATGAGGGCGAAATGAGCGCCTTCGACGTAGACCTCATCGACGTTTTCTACTGGGCATCACTCGCTCAGGTTGCTCGCGATTTCATCTGGAGAGATGAACGCCTAGAGGCGTGGGCCGAGTATCTGGAGTATCCGGTGCGCAGGGCATTTGGGCCAGCGGCCATAGCCGCGTAAGTGCCGCTACTTCTTTTTTCGAGAAGTCACTTCTAGGTTGAGTCGGTCTAAGAACCAGCTCGCAAACGAAACTGTAATTACAGAAACCAGTGCCAATCCCGAGAGCATCAGCAAAACTGCAATCGCGCGGCCTTCGAAGGTGATTGGAAAATAGTCGCCATAACCAATAGTTGTGATGGTTACGAACGCCCACCAGATCGCATCGCCGTAGTTAGTTATGTTAGCACCAGCCGCGTTGTGTTCCGCTTCGTAAACACCGAGCGAACAAGTGAAAATCAAAATGGGCAAAATCAAACCGATGTAAATATTTATTCTGCCTTGCAAGCTCTTGGCGGCTCGAGTTAGAAAACCAATTGCGATAACAACACGGAACATTCGGAAAGCTCTGAAGAACGGAAGAATCAAACCGATGATTTCAATGACGTTCTTTTTTAGAAAATCGCCTTTGTTGTCGTGCATGATCAGGCGAGCGGCGAAGTCGACTATAAAAATTCCCCAGATTACATCGCTGACGAATATCAGATCAAAAAGCATTACCTTGCTGGCATCACCAAGGACCTCAACTGCATAAAGGCCCAGGTAAACCAACGCGAGTGCAGCCAAAGGAATAGTGGAATAACGTTCCCACTTTTCTATCGCCCGTTCGCGAGCTGATTTTGCTGGCAATTAGTGCCCGACGCCGCGAACTTCGTCGTTGATTCTCTTCTCCTGAATGATTCTGTTGTCTGCAATCCAGTCCATCACCGCAAACAGCACACCAGAGAATACGAAGGTTAGGTGAATGACGATTCGCCAGATAACTCCCTGACCAACCTCTTCTTTACCAGTGGACGACAGATCAATGAAGTCTTTGAGAAGCTCAATAACTGAAAGCGCAACCAATGAGCCAATCAGTTTGATCTTGAGTCCGCTGAAGTCGATGGTGCCCATCCAGTGTGGGCGATCGACCGACTGGTGTGCGACTTCGATTTTGGAGACGAAGTTTTCATAACCAGCAAACAGCACAATCAGAATCAGGTTGCCAAGTAGCACGAGGTCTAGCAAGCCAAGCAGGTCGAGGGTAAATACGTGTGCGTCGTGGGCATCGATGTGCTGCACCAGGTTTACGAATTCGAGCACGTAACGGTAAACCAGAAGGGCCAGCGCTCCAACCAATCCAATGTAAAGCGGTGCTAGGAGCCAGCGAGCTCCAAAAATGAATACCTCTAGAAAGTGTGCGAACTTCTTCACGGATTCCCCTTTTGACTATTGCTCCCACAATACCAATGTCGGTGGTTGCC
>JBEGPH010000106.1:0-3382 GCA_041181555.1 Actinomycetota bacterium
ATGCAGCAGGCAGACTTTATTACTATTCACATTCCTAAGACCCCAGAGACCACCGGTTTGATTGGTGCGGCGGAGTTTGCGATGGCTAAGCCGAACTTGCGCATTGTGAACTGTTCACGTGGTGGCATCATCGATGAGGCCGCTCTTTATGACGCATTGTCTTCAAAGAAAATTGCTGGCGCTGGTCTCGATGTGTTTGTGAACGAGCCACCGAAGGATTCACCTTTGTTGACTCTCGACAACATCGTGGTTACTCCGCACCTTGGTGCTTCAACTGATGAGGCTCAGGAGAAGGCCGGTATTTCTGTTGCGAAGTCAGTGCGATTGGCATTGGCTGGCGACTTGGTGCCAGATGCTGTGAACGTTGCCGGTGGAAACATCGATGCTTCGGTGAAGCCTGGTATTTCGTTGATGGAGCGCATGGGTCAGGTTTTGTTTGGACTCTCTGGCGGAAATGCTTCTGCGATTGAGGTTGAGGTGCGCGGTGAGATTGCAGCGCACGATGTCTCTGTTTTGAAGCTTGCCGGTTTGAAGGGCTTCTTCCAGAACGCCGTTACCGAGCAGGTGTCATACGTGAACGCGCCTTTGATGGCGGAGCAGCGTGGCATTGAGGTTCGTTTGTCGACTGATGCAAACTCAGACGAGTACCGCAACGTGACTACCATCAAGGCAATTTTGGCTGACGGTTCTGTGGCTTCGGTTTCGGGAACTGTGATTGGTCCGAAGCACCTGCAGAAGATCGTTGCGATCAACGGGTATCAGGTGGAGTTGGCTATGGCAGAGCACTTTGTTTACATGCTCTACACCGACCGCCCAGGCATCGTGGCTATCTACGGCAAGGCATTTGCCGACAAGGGAATCAACATCGCTGCAATGCAGATTGCTCGCGAGCAGAAGGGCGGCAAGGCGCTTTCTGTGATTACTGTTGATTCAAAGGTTTCTGACGAAGTACTCGAGCAGGTTCGTGTTGCTATTGAAGCCGAAAAGCTTTTGGCAATCGACGTCAATTTATAAGGAGCAGTTGTGGCTGATTTTGTTTTAGATATTCGTACTCCTGAAGAAGTTGCTGAAGGTCGTTTGGACGGCGCTTTGGTTGTGGACTTCATGGCTGAAGATTTCATCGAGAAGATTTCTCAGTTGGACAAGAACGCCAACTACCGCATGTATTGCCGTTCGGGTGGTCGTGTGGGTAAGGCGATTCCAACCATGCGCGAACTAGGTTTCATTGGTGAGCTTGAGAACATGGGCGGACTCGAAGATGCAGCCGGGCTTACCGGTTTGCCAATCGTTAAGTAATTCCCGTGGATAAGACCCCGGCGGAGTACTGGAACGAAAAGTTCTCGGCGACTGACGAATTGATTTACACCGAGACGGTGAATCGTTTTGTTGAGGAGTTGGCTTCGCCGATTGTTGCCGCCAAGAAGAAGGGCAAGGTTATCGACCTTGCCGGTGGTGAAGGTCGTAATTCGGTTTGGTTTGCCGAGCACGGTTGGCAGGCAGAAAACATCGACATTTCTTCTGCTGGGTTGACTAAGTTTCTGGCTTTTGCCGAGCGTCGTGGTGTTTCAGAAAAGGTTTTTGCTAACTGCGCGGATGCCACCGGTTTTGAGTCGGTGTTGTATCCGGTGGATTTGGGTGTGGTGGCTTACCTGCAGATTAAGCAGGAGTCGCTGGCTGAGGCACTGGAGTGTTTGATCGACCAGATCAAGCCGGGTGGGCACGTGATTGGGGTTTGGCACTCTCGCGACAACATGGATAACGACTACAACGGGCCTCGCGATGCCGATGTTCGTCCGTCGGTGGCGACTATTACCGAGATGCTCTCGGGGTTGCCGGTGGAGATTGAGGTTCTTGAGAACCGCGATGGCCAGGTGCAGACCAAGGAAGGGCTGAAGCCCTCGGTTACCTTGGTTTTGAAGGCTAAGGTTCTTTAGGCCTTAGTTAGACTTGCCCTAAATAAGTTTTGGAGCAGCTCGTGACGCGTGAATACAAGATTGCCGTAATCGGTGGCGATGGAATCGGCCCTGAGGTTACTCAGATTGCCCTGGATGCGATTCGTAAGGTGACTGCCGGTTCTGGCGTGGAGTTCAAGACCACCGAGTATGACCTAGGTGCTCGTCGCTACTTGGCTAATGGTGAGACTCTTACAGCCGCGGATCTTTCTTCTTTGGCTGAACACGATGCGATTTTGTTGGGTGCTATCGGAGACCCTCGCGTGCCATCGGGTGTGCTTGAGCGTCAGTTGCTGTTGAAGCTTCGTTTTAGTTTTGATCACTTCATTAACTTGCGTCCGACCAAGTTGTATCCGGGAGTGGTTTCTCCCTTGGCTGATCCGGGCAAGGTTGACTTTGTTGTGGTGCGCGAAGGCACGGAAGGTCCTTACGTTGGTAACGGTGGAGCGATTCGCGTGGGTACCGAGGCCGAGGTTGCCAATGAGGTTTCGGTGAACACCGCTTATGGCGTGGAGCGCACAGTGCGTTACGCGTTTGAGCTAGCTTCTGATCGTGAGCGCAAGAAGTTGACTCTTGTGCACAAGCACAATGTTTTGGTGCACGCCGGTGGATTGTGGCAGCGTACTGTCGACAAGGTCGCTGCGGAGTATCCGGCAATCAAGGTGGACTACCTGCACATTGATGCCGCGACTATCTTTATGGTCACCGATCCAGAACGCTTCGACGTAATCGTCACCGACAACTTGTTTGGTGACATAATCACAGACCTAGCCGCTGCCATTGGTGGCGGAATTGGATTGGGTGCCTCGGGAAACATAAACCCGACCGGCGCCTTCCCGTCGATGTTTGAACCGGTACACGGTTCAGCACCCGACATTGCCGGCAAAAACCTTGCCGACCCAACCGCAGCAATTCTTTCTGCTGCAATGTTGCTAGAGCACCTTCAACAGTATGTGGCTGCAGCACGCATCGAGAACGCCGTTTCACAAGACCTGGCTACTCGAGGCACAACTAAGCACACCACCACAGAAATTGCCGAGCGCATTCTCGCTCAGCTCTAGGAGATAAAGATGTCTGTTCTGCCGGATGCCGAGCGCGAAGCCATTTTGGCCAACCCGGTTTTCGGTGCCAAGCTAACCGACCACCAGGTGGTTGTGGTTTGGGAGAAGGACAAGGGTTGGCACTCGGCCGAGGTCTTGCCATACGGGCCAATCATGATGGACCCATCGGCTGCTGTGTTGCACTACGGCCAGGAAATCTTTGAGGGCATCAAGGCATACCGTCACGCGGATGGTTCAATTTGGACTTTCCGTCCGGAAGCTAATGCCGCTCGTTTGCAGCGTTCTGCTCACCGCATGGCTTTGCCTGAGCTACCGACCGAGATCTTCATTGAGTCGTTGCGTCAGTTGATTGCCGTGGATGGCGCTTGG
>JBEGPH010000107.1:0-2963 GCA_041181555.1 Actinomycetota bacterium
GCGAGTGACCTCGAGCGGTTGCCACTCGAAATCATCCCGATGTATTTCGAACTCGACGGCACCTTCCCTAATCACGAAGCCAATCCGCTTGATCCAAAGAACTTGGTTGATCTTCAACGCGCAGTTGTGGCACACGGTGCCGACATCGGTCTTGCCTTCGACGGCGATGCCGACAGATGCTTCGTAGTTGACGAGCAGGGTAGTCCGGTAACTCCATCAGCCGTGGCGGCTATCGTGGCGCGCCGTGAAATTGCTCGCGAGAAGCGCACAAACCCGGGTGCACCGATCACCGTGCTACACAACCTGCTGACCTCGAACATCGTTCGCGAAGTAATCGAGACCGATGGTGCTCGCGCGGTAAAGACCAAAGTCGGTCACTCACTAATCAAAGACCAGATGGCTGAGACCAACGCAATCTTCGGTGGCGAGCACTCGGCGCACTATTACTTCCGCGACTTCTGGGGAGCAGACAACGGAATGCTTGCGGCAATGCACGTGCTGGCCGAATTTGGCTCGCAGCAGGCACCGCTCAGCGAATTTGCTCGCCAGTACAACCCATACTTCCTCAGCGGCGAAATCAATTCGACCGTTGCCGATGTGCCAGCCGCCAAGGCTCGCGTGCTCGCAGCCTTTGATGGTCGCGCCAGCATCGACGAGTTCGATGGCATAACCTTGAACTCACCGCCGCAATCAAACTGGTGGTGGGTAAATGTTCGAGCATCGAACACCGAACCGCTGTTGCGTCTCAACGTCGAGGCTGCCAACGAATCAACCATGCAGCAAATTCGCGATGAAGTACTCGCGCTGATCAGAGGTTAGTAATGGAATTTCGAGTAGCAGACCTTGGCCTAGCCGAAGCTGGGCGTCATCAGATTCGTCTCGCCGAAAACGAGATGCCTGGGCTCATGGCGCTTCGCGCTGAGTTCAGTGCTAGTCAGCCACTAAAGGGCGCGCGAATCGCTGGCTCACTCCACATGACAGTGCAGACCGCTGTACTAATTGAAACTTTGGTTGCTCTCGGCGCAAAGGTGCGTTGGGCATCTTGCAACATTTTTTCTACCCAGGATGAAGCCGCCGCGGCGGTAGTTGTCGGTACCGGCAGCGCAGAAAACCCAAAGGGCACTCCAGTTTTTGCTTGGAAGGGCGAGACACTAACCGAGTACTGGTGGTGCACCGAGAAGATTTTCGACTGGAGTGAAGAAGGCTTTGTTGGCCCGAACATGATTCTCGACGACGGCGGAGATGCAACACTGCTCGTGCACAAGGGCCGCGAGTTTGAACTCGCCGGTGCAGTGCCAGCAACATCGCCTAGTGACTCAGAAGAGTACGGAGTGATTCTCGAACTGCTGCGTAAGACCACAAAGGAAACACCAACACGCTTCACCGATATTGCAAAAGAAATTATCGGTGTCACCGAAGAAACCACCACCGGCGTTCACCGCCTATACGAATTCCACAAGCGCGGGGAATTGCTATTCACCGCCATCAATGTGAACGACTCTGTTACAAAGTCGAAGTTCGATAACAAGTACGGAATTCGTCACTCACTTCCAGACGGTCTCAACCGAGCGACCGACGTCCTCATCGGTGGAAAAACCGCTTTCGTTGCCGGTTACGGTGACGTTGGTAAGGGGTCTGCTGAGGCACTTCGAGGCCAGGGCGCTCGCGTGATTGTGAGCGAAGTTGATCCGATTTGTGCACTGCAGGCAGCCATGGATGGTTACCAGGTTGCCACCCTAGAGTCGGTCATCGAGCAGGTAGACATCTTTGTCACCGCCACCGGAAACACCGCAATTATTCGTCCGGAGCACCTTCTCAAGATGAAGCACCTTGCCGTGGTGGCTAACGTTGGTCACTTTGACGACGAAGTCGACATGGCCGGCATCGCCAAGATTCCGGGAATTGAAAAGGTCGAGATCAAGCCTCAGGTGCACGAGTGGCGCCTGCCAAACGGTCGTTCGGTGCTAATCCTCAGCGAAGGCCGTCTTATGAACCTGGGCAATGCCACCGGTCACCCAAGCTTCGTGATGAGTAACTCGTTCAGCAACCAGGTGCTGGCTCAAATTGAGCTTTTCACCAAACCGGAACAGTTCCCACTCGGGGTGCACATCCTGCCAAAGGCACTGGATGAAAAAGTTGCGCATTTGCACCTTGCCGCTTTGGGTGTTGAATTAACTAAGTTGACTGAAGAGCAGGCCAAGTACATCGGTGTCTCACCGGATGGGCCGTTCAAGGTTGAGCACTACCGCTACTAGGAGTCACATGAGCCACAAAGTCTTACTCATCGAGGACGAAAAGCCAATTCAGCAGATCGTTCGAGACACTCTTGAGATGGCTGGCCACGAGTTGATCACCTGCGACACCGGCGAAGAAGCACTCGAGATTTTTCACAAGGTAAAGCCAGATGTTGTTGTGCTCGACTGGATGCTTCCAGGTAAAGACGGTCTAGAAATTCTGAAGGAATTGGTTTCTATTTCGCAGACTCCGGTAATCATGGCTTCCGCAAAGACCGACGACGATGACATCGACTTAGTATTCAAGGCTGGCGCAGCCGACTATGTGAAGAAGCCTTATGGCGGCAAAGAACTGCTGAACAAGATTCAATACCTGGCCGCAAAGCCGGTGCGCGAAGATTCTTCAATCGTAAAAATCGGACCAATCGACATTGATGTCTCCGCATATGAGGTTCGTCGCAACGGAGTGAAAATTTTGCTAACTCCACTTGAGTTCAATCTTTTGCTGACCATTGCCGAAGACCCTAAGCACACTTTCACTCGCGAAGAGCTTTTGAAGAAAGTTTGGCTGCACAAAAACCTAAATGAGCAAAGCGATTTCAAAGGCAAGATCGATACTCGTTTGGTAAACGTGCACATTCAGCGCTTGCGCTCAAAGATCGAAGAGAATCCAGACGATCCAAAGATTGTTGCAACCGTGCGCGGTCGCGGGTACAAAGCCGGTCAAGA
>JBEGPH010000108.1:0-2945 GCA_041181555.1 Actinomycetota bacterium
TTTCGACGCGGATCAACGAGTGCTTCTTCCGGAGTAATTCGGCCTGTATCAACTAGACGTTGAACGAAGGTGTGATCCTTCGAAACCTGCTGCAGCTTTCGAAGGATCACACCTACGTACAACGTCTAGTAGATACAGGCCGAATTACTCCTGAAGAAGCACTCGTTCATCCGCGTCGAAATGTATTGATGCGCGTTCTCGGCGACGTAGAAATTGCGTTGGAAATTGATTCAGAAGTTCACGACGCGGTGGCCGGTGATCGATGGTTGCTCTGCAGCGACGGTCTTTGCGGTGTTGTTCCAGAAGATGTAATTTCACGCATTGTGCTTAACAAAACGGTTGATGTTGAAGAAGCCGCCGAACTCTTGGTTTACGAAGCGCTCGAACATGGCGCACCAGACAACGTAACTGTGGTCATTGTCGACATCTTGGCTCCAGGAGTGCAGTCTGCAAAACCAGCGGTTGCCAAATTTGTTGGCTCAGCAGAAAATGACGTTGTCATTGCAGAGCACAAGGGCCGCAGCATTGTTGAAATTTTCAACCCGAAGATTTTGCGCGACCTACTTACTCGTCAGCCTGCGGATACCGAGTTCGCAGTCGAGACCGAAGAGTTGCTCGAGAAGATACTCAACGAAACTCGCGCCAAAGTGCGCTGGCGCAAAATTCGCAGCGCTTCTTTGGTATTGATTTTGATTGCGTTTGTTGTGATTCTGCTCAACTCGCTTTACAACTACACGCAGACTCGTTATTACATCGGTGAAAAAGACGGTTACGTTGCGATCTTCAACGGAATCAGAGAAGCCTTTGGCCCACTTCACTTCAGTCGACTTTATGAAAAAACTTCGACACTAATCAGTGAACTCAACCCTTATCAAAAGCAGTTGGTCGAGCGAACCATCAGTGCCGACTCACTTCTTGATGTACTAACCAAGCTAAAGACTTTGCTTAAGTTGGGTGGCTAACAGTGAGCACTCCAACCACCGCAATTGACATCTCGAAAATCGTTCGAGTAGTGCCGCGCAATCGGAACATCGAGCTCATGCTGCTGCTATTTGCCATGGGCATTAATGCGTTCGAGCTGGCTCAGATTCAGCTTTCGACAATACAGATTTTGACCCTCGACATTCTTACCTACTGGGCGCCTCTAGCGGCCGCCAGTCTGGTGCTTCACCTTCTTCTTCGATTCAAAGCGCGCGAGGCCGACGCCTTGATCCTCCCGGCAGCCGTGCTGCTGAATGGGCTTGGTTTGGCCGAGATTTACCGATTGGATTTGGCTGCGCTGGCAAATGGCGGCACCGAACTGTTTGGCGTGAAACAGGTGATTTGGACAGTGGTGGCCATGCTGGCCGCTGCCGCGGTGGTGTGGTTCATCCCGAGTCACCTGTTCCTGCGTCGCTACGTGTACATCTCTATGGTGATTGGTTTGGTGCTGCTCATTTCGCCGATGCTGCCAATCATCGGTAAAACCATCAACGGAGCCCACCTCTGGCTGGCGATTGGCGGCTTGACCTTCCAGCCTGGTGAGCTGGCCAAGATTGCGCTAACCATTTTCTTTGCCGGATACCTGGTTACCCGTCGCGACTCGCTAGCCGTGGTTGGCAACAAGTTTCTTGGAATCCAACTGCCTCGTGCTCGCGAGCTCGGGCCGATCTTGGCTATCTGGGCGGTCAGCCTTTTGGTTTTGGTGGGTGAACGCGACCTAGGAACTTCACTGCTTTACTTCGGACTTTTCCTCGTGATGATTTATGTCGCCACCGGACGAGCGATTTACGTTGTGGTGGGTCTTGGCATGTTCTTCACCTCTGCGTTTGTTGCCTCGCGCGTAATGGATTACGTTTCCGGACGATTCGATGCCTGGTTGAATCCATTTGATTCATCTCACTACGACGCAATCGGCGGAAGCTACCAGCTGGTACAGGGAATTTTTGGAATGGCGCACGGCAGCGTGATTGGCACCGGACTCGGTGGCGGAGTTCCACAACTTGTTCCGCTTGCAGAGAGTGATTTCATTATCGCGTCACTTGGCGAAGAGCTGGGGCTCGCCGGAATTTTTGCAATTCTTGCAATTTATCTTTTGATTGTGGCGCGTGGCGCTCGAATTGCTTTCAATCACAATGACGATTTCAGCAAGCTACTCGCTATTGGTCTCAGTTTTGTAATTGCGCTTCAAACTTTCATCGTTATCGGTGGAGTAACTCGAGTTGTGCCACTCACCGGTTTGACCACTCCACTATTAGCTGCCGGTGGTTCATCACTTTTGGCCAACTGGATAATTCTCGGTTTGCTGTTGCGTATTTCAGACAGTGCGAAGTCGGGAGGTGCTCGATGAATCGCGAACTCAAACGAGTGCTTGGCGTAATCATCGCAATGTTTGTTGCGCTGCTAATTTCATCCTCAACGATTCAGGTACTCACCGCTGATTCACTTGCACAGGATCCGAGAAACGTACGTGCGGTTTACGATTCGTATAAAACTCAGCGCGGCGCAATTCTGATTGATGGACAGCCGATTGCATACTCCGATAAGTCGGATGACAACTTCCACTACATTCGCAAATATTCGAGCTCGATTTATTCGGCAATCACGGGCTTCTTCAGTTTTTATCAGGGAGCCACCGGACTCGAATCTGCCATGAACAGCTACCTCACCGGTAAGAACTCAACCCAGTTCTTTGAGCAGATCAACGCGCTGCTCAGCGGAAATCCGGTTACCGGGGCTTCGGTTGAGCTAACCATCGATCCCGCTGTGCAGAAGGCCGCCTGGGATGCCATGGGAAATCTCAAGGGTGCTGTGGTGGCAATCGAGCCGGCCACCGGAAACATCTTGGCCATGGTGTCGAAGCCTGGTTTCGACGCCAACCTGCTTGCGGTTCACAACGGCACAGAGTCTGGAGCCAGTTACTCGAAGTTGTTGAATGACAAAAATAGTCCGCTAGTGAACAAGGC
>JBEGPH010000109.1:0-2913 GCA_041181555.1 Actinomycetota bacterium
ACCGAACAAAAAATACAGCTATCGAAATACCATGTCGACATCCATACCGTTGATGAAAACATGCAAGTGGTGCTTCACGAAATCGCTCACGCGATGTGCGGTCACGATGCCGGTCACTCAAAAGTTTGGCTAAACACCGCCAAGAAAATCGGCTACCGAAACGAAAAGTTCACCGGCAAAGAAATCGCTGAAGAGAACGCACCTTGGTTGGGAATCTGCCCGCGTGGACATCGCCACTATCGCTACCGACGACCTAGAAATATGCTTTCATGCACAATTTGCTCGCCGGGTTACGACGTGCGAAACCTCATAGTATGGCGGAAACGATCAACAGCTGAGTGACGACAAAACCGGCAAAGTAATTGAGCCAGATGAACTTGCGCCAACCGCGGTTCGCGGTTTCGCAGGTGTCGTCGGTGATGTTCCAGTGCGGCAGCAAAATCCAGAGGTATGGCACAGCGGCAATTGCCGCTAGGTTCATCGGCCAAGGTGTGGTCAGCATGAGCACTCCTGCTGCCAGGTAAAGAATCCAGGCGAAGTGAGTGGTCACTCGAGCGCCAATAACGGTAGCGATACTGCTCAAACCACCTTCGCGGTCGGCCTTCACATCTTGCACGGCACCAAAGGCATGTGAGGCCATAGCCCAGCAGGCGAAGGCAAGCCAGCTCTGCAGCAGCGGAGCCGAGAAGACATTCTGACCAATAAACAGAGCCGCAAAGATCATCGGGTTCACAAAGTGCGAGGCCGAGGTCAGCGAGTCCAGGAAAGGAATCTCTTTGAAGCGCAAGCCCTTCGCCGAATAAGCCAGCACGGTAAAGATCGCAAATAAGAGGAACAGATTGGCGGCGAGCGAGCCGCGAATCAGCAGGTAGGCCACAAACGGTAAGCAAAGCAACACCGACGACCAGATGGTCACCTTGTGCAGCGACTTATCTAGCAGTGCACCCTCGATGCCACCCTTGCGTGGGTTACGAAGATCGCTCTCGTAATCGAAGACATCGTTGATGCCATACATAAGTAGGTTGTAAGGAATCAAAAAGAAAAACGTACCGATGATTAGTGGCGAATCTACCTGGCCGGTAAAGAAAATGTAGGTCGCCGCAAACGGAAACGCAGTGTTGATCCATGACACCGGACGCGATGACCAAAACAGTTTCTTGAGGGTGTTCATGAGGATTTCTTTCTCATGAGTGCACCAACCGAAGTGGCAAGTAGTACCGCAGCAATTGCATAGGCGAAGTCCTCGATAGGAGCGAGCCCAATCTTGATGCCGGTGATTTTGCTTTCATCGTAGGCCACCAAGCCAAAGCCGATTATCGCGTTATCGAAAATGGCAGTTCCAATCAGCATCGCCGCAAAAGTGTGCAGGTGCAATGAAAACTTCCGCCAGGCGCCAGAAGCAAAATAGAAAACCACCAGAATGCCTAGGTAATACGCGTTCAAAAGCAGGTAGTTCATTTCTTGCCTCGCACTCGCTTGGCAAACTCAAGAATGTTGAGTGCCAGGTAATTCAGCAGAATCAAAAAGAACAGTTCCTCAATCGGATACTCAGGAAACAGTTGCAACCCGGTCATCCACTGGCCGCTACCGCGAAAGAAGATGCCCTGGCGAATTCCCATGTCATCCCAGGCGGTGAACATCGCCACTCCGAGCACAAGTGAAACAGCCGATACCTTGGCATCGCGAAAGAAAGCCAGCTTGAACTTCCAATCGAGAGTGATCATGCCGGCAATCGAGACCAGCAGAATCAAAAGGTAGGCGAGGGTCATTTGATTGGCTTCAATTCCTTTAGGGCACTGGCCGAGCGGTCGTTGACGATGCGCTTGTAAACCAGCTCTGCACCAATCAGGCACATCGGTAGACCAATGCCTGGCACCAGGTTGTGACCCGCGTAGTAGAGGTTCTTCACCTTTGAGCTCTGGTTCTTCGGCCTAAAGAATGCGCTCTGTCCAAGGGTGTGGGCCATGCCAAGTGCCGTGCCCGACCACGCGTTTAGGTCGTTGGCAAAATCTGCCGGTCCCATGGTCCTGCGCACCACAATGCGCTCGGCCAAATCTGGAATGCCACACCACTCCGAGATCTGTTCGATGATCTTGTCGGCTGCCGCTTCGAGACGAGCATCACCCGAACCACCGAGCGAAGGATCCGGTGCGATTGGCACCAACACAAAAAGATTTTCATAACCCTCAGGTGCTACAGATTTGTCGGTCACCGAAGGCGCGCAAATGTAAATCGATGCCGGTGTAGGGAAGTTGGATTTTCCGTCGGCCTTCTTGAAAACTTCCTTGAAGTTTTTCTTCCAGTTTTCTGTGTAGAGCAAAGTGTGGTGGTTGAGCTGAGGCAGTCGACCCTTCACACCTAGGAACAACAGCAGCGCAGATGGACCAGGTTGTTTTTTATCCCAGTAGCTCTGCGGGTAACTCTGGTGCTCCGGCGCGAGCAACTTGGTTTCCACCGATGCGAGATCGGCATTACCCACCACGATGTCGGCTTCGTAGAAAATCTCGCCGACCTTCACGCCGCGAACCTGCTTGTCTTCACCGACAACAATTTCGGTGACCGGCGCGTTGGTGTGCACCACAGTGCCGTGCTGTTTTGCAACGCGTTCGATGGCCTCGATGATTTTGTAGAAGCCACCCATCGGGTAGTAGACACCCTGATTCATGTCGACGTGAGTCATCAGGTGATACATCGATGGAGTGTTGTATGGCGAAGCACCTAAGAACACGGCAGGGAAGTTCAAGATCTTGCGAAGACGTTCATCCTTCACGTGTGCACCGGCGTACTTGTGCAGCGAGTTCAAGAGCTGCGACATAAACAAACCGGTGTGCTTCAGTAGGTCGCGCTTCAAGAACGGCTTTAGTGAATTGAAGTTTGTGTATAAGAAGTACTTGGTGGCGATGTTGTAAACCA
>JBEGPH010000110.1:0-5351 GCA_041181555.1 Actinomycetota bacterium
GCCATGCTCGGCATCGTGGTTTTCGCAATCGAATACCTAGTCAATGGCAGACTGCGTTGGCTTAGTGCCATAAGTTTCGTGGCGTCCGTTGTGAGTTTCTGGCTGGCAAAATCTGCAGGTGTAGGTTTTGCTCTAACTGCAATCGCGGTGGCGGCAGTGGTAGCAATTTCGGTCGAAGGTAAAGATCGCGACGTGCGTCACCGCACCTACCGCTGGGTTTGGGCAATTGCCGGAGTGATTGCTGTCGTCGTGCTGCTATTCCGCGCCGAAGTATTTGCCGCATTTGGTAAGAGCCCCGACATGACCGGCAGAAGCAAAATTTGGAAGAAAGTACTAGGCCTGATTTGGGAGCGTCCGGTGCAGGGCTGGGGCTGGATCTCCTACTGGGTGCCCGGGGTCAAACCCTATGACGGCCTAGTTGTGATCAAACACGTGCCCTATTACCAAGCTCACAACGCCTATCTGGACACCTGGCTGCAAATCGGAGCCATTGGCCTGCTACTGCTGCTTACCTTGATTACCCTGACCTTCATCAAACTCTGGCGATTGGGCGTGCGTCACACCAATCCGCTTTATCTTTGGCCGATGCTGGCATTCTTCGGAATCCTGGCGCAGAACCTAACCGAAAGTCGAATGCTGCTTGAACTCGGCTGGGCGATGCTGGTGATGTTTGCCGTTAAGGCGAATGACCCCGAAGAGCTCTTGGAGCCTCGAGGTAGAACTCCTAAAAGAGCTCGTTTGCTCTCTCTAGGTCTTCGGCGAAGTCGACCTCAACCGCGTAAAGATCGCTGATGTCAATCGCTTTGAAGCGAGCGCCATCCTTCTCAATCGCGTATTCGATTCCGCGTTCGAAGTAATCCTGATCATCCACTTCACCGAGGCGTTCAATTAGTGCCGCCTTGTCTTGTGCCGATACATAGTTGATACCGACTGCCTCACCCAAACCGCCAACTACCTGCTTGGAAAGCTCTTTGATAAATCCATCAGAGTCGAGGGTGTACTTAACTTCTTCGTCGCTCACCTTTGACTGATTAACAACGATGAAAGATTGGTTGGCGTCCATCATCGGAGTCACACGAACTAAAACCTCCGGGTCAAAGACCACATCGCCATTCAACCAAAGCACTCCGCCATCGCCTGAAGCTCGAAGCGCCTTGAGTAAACTCTTCGAAGTATTGGTCTGGTCGAAAAATTCGTTGTACACAAAAGTGGCTTCAGGGAAACGCTCGATAATTGCTTCGAGTTTGAAGCCAACCACAATCATCACGCGATAACTCTCAGCAAATGCGTACTTGAGGTTATCAATCTGCTGCTTCATGATCGAACGACCATCGCGCAACTCGGTAAGTGGCTTAGGCAACGGACGCGCTAGACGCGTGCCCATGCCGGCAGCAAGAATGACGACCTGTTTAGACATGGGTCAAGTCTATGGAATGACCAGTTTTTGACCGAGCTTGATGGTGTCGCCCGTGAGTTTATTGGCCGCTTTGAGTGCATTAACTGTGATGCCAAATTTGCTCGCGATCTTGGAAAGAGTGTCTCCATTCACCACGATGTAGGTCTTGACCGTTGAAGTCGGGGTTGGAGCTGGAGTTGGTGCCTTGCTAGGTGACTTACTCGGAGTTGGAGTTGGAGTCGGCGTCTTGGTTGGAGTGGGTGTTGCTGTCGAGGTAACTGTCGGAGTTGGGGTTGGGGTAGCAGTCGGCTCAACCAAAACCGTCGGAGCCGCCTTGCCCAGTGACTGCTTCTTCGCGAAGTAGTAGTCGACCGAAACCGCAGGTAGCAAATCACCACGGAGTGCCTCGTACTTGGCCGCGCTGGCTATTGGGCGGCGCTGTCCCTTTTGAATGAGGTAGTAGACCTTGTCCGGCGTCTTGATGAATCGGCCGATTTCCACCGCCGCAACCTTGAGCCTTGCGCAGGCCAGTGAATCGAGCGCGATGAATCCACCTGCGTACTGCGTCGCAACATCAGCGGCGGCTTTGTAATAGCTTCCGCCGATTGCGATGTAGTTCTGCTCGCCGCAAAGCACTTTGCTACCACTCAGCTTTGCGTTTTGCTTATATCCGGATAGCTCGAGCGAACTTGCGGTTCTCGGCTTTGCCAAACCGAATTGTGCGGCATCTTCGAGATTCGACGCCAATGCCATGGAATGAGATCCGGTAATCCAATAGCTCAGCCCGCTCTTTGCAGATTTCACGTAACTGCCCGGGGCGAGCACTGGTGCGCCGGTTTTCAAAAGTGCAAGTGCCGATGCAGTGATGGTCTGCACCGCCGGGTTTGTCATTTCGCCAGCAAATATCGCTCGCTCAGCATTAGAGATAGTTGGTCGCTTCTGCGCGGCTCCCACGAGGTAAATGTTTTTGTCAGTACCGCCGCGCACAAACACCGGAGCGGTTAGTTTTTCAGAGACTGTTGGAATCACATTTAGCAGCGCGTCGGAAACCATCGGTGCATCCGTAACGAATTCACTCGGGTTGCTAAGTTCTTGTTTTCCAGCAGGAGTTAGCAAATAGGTTTTACCGGTCATGTTCGACACAATGCTTTTCAGTGAGATCTGCGTATCAACCAAGCTCAAACCCTCAGAGCTCATGGTTCCGGTGGACGTCGTGAACCAAGTATTGAAATTCAAATCTTTCGCGGTTGCAGCATCCACCGAGTAGTACTGGCCGTCCACGTAAACACCAAGCGCTCCAGTGGCAGAGTTCTTGAAGAGAGAACGCTCGGCAATAATCGGCTTACCCCAAGGCAAGTACTTGTAGGCGCTGATCTTGGTGGCCGCTGTGAGTGGCACGCTGATTCCATTTGCGGCCAGCGAATTACTGTCGAGAATCTGGCGCTTCATACCCTGACTGATCAGGTACTGGCCGGTGCCATCGTCACCCGTGACGAGTTCGGTCATCGCCGGGCCATTGCACCGCGTTATTGCAGTCCAGACCAAAGGTGGATGCCTGAGCGCAACTGCTGAAGGCAAACTTGGTGCCGGCATCAACAAAGTAGTACTGGTTGGTAGCCGATTTCACGATTCGACTCAAGTTACCCATTGTCTTGAAGCTGTCCAGGTAATCCTGAGAAATCGTGCCGAGTGGGCCAAGTGGCTTGAGCGCGGTTACCAAGTCTGGATCAGCAATCAGATATTTGTTGTTGTCCACGATTAGGTAAATATCTGCTCCCGGCCCCTTCAACAAGAATCCACCACCGATAGTCGAACCGAACCAGTCTGTGTAGAAGCGCCAGAAGTTTCGATTACCGTAAGCGCTGCACGAATCTCCCGTGCCGTAAAGATTTTTTAGCGCGGCATCGTTCGGAGTGTATGGGGTGTAGTAGTACAGAGCGGTGGTAGCGATGCTCTTGATCATCACCGGTTTTTTCCCGCAATTAGCATTTGGGCTGTAAAGAATGTTGGCGGTACGACCAACCTTCAGGTACGTGTAAGAGCCTCGCGGGTCTCCGTACCACTGCAACTGTCCCGCACCTTTGTAAAGCTGATTGAACAATCCGGTGTGAACTTTTCCGCAAATGGCTGGGTCGCTGTCAGGGCAGCCGAAACCGAGTGCGGCCTTGTACATGTACGCGGTGGGATTCGTTGCTTGAATTAATCCCTGCTCTTTTTGCAAGAAGACAATCAGTACGCGCGGATTAATTCCGCAGGCACGTGCAATGTCGTAAATAATTTGCGATGCTTTTTGATTTGTCTTGGCGGGCATTGCCACGCACTTGCCGTCTTCACCTGGTTTTTCTGGTGTGTCCATCACGTAATCGCGCAGACAGGTTGGGCCACCATCGTTTGCCTTACAAACGGGAACTTTGCTTTCCAAGAATCTTTGAATTTCGTTAGCAGTCATCGTGCCAAAGTCATAGAAAACGCTGTCACTAATGATCAAACCTGGATCAAATCGACTGGCATCTGCAGCATTGGCGGCAGGAGCTTGAATCGCGACAAGACCAATCAAGCCAAGCAACAAAGCTGTTGCAATGGCAATCAGGCGATTGGCTGTCTTCAAAGGATTAAGGAATTAGTACCGACTGCGCTGCCGAAACACCAAAGTAGTTGGTTGACTCGTACTCGACTGAAACCAAAGCCGTGCCCTTAGGTAATCCGGCCAGTGGAATTTCCATTGGGTGGCACTGGGTGCGATCGACGTTTGCCTCGGCCTTGAAAGGAAGGCGCTTGGTGGTGTTACCCACCTGAAGAATCAGGGTGCAGGTGCCGCCATCCTGAGCCACGTTGGTTACCTCTGCAACCACCGAAATAACTCCAGCGGTGGCGTCGGCTGAGGCATCGTCAATGCGGATCGTGGCTTTACTCTTGGCCACGGTGGTTGGCGTTGGAGTTGCGGTTTCGCTGGCGCTTTGGCTCGGCTCGGCACTCTGACTGGTGCCCGGGCTCTGATCGGTGCCCCAGTTTGGATAGAGCAGGGCACAGCCGGAAAGACTCAAGGTGATTGCGGCTGCGACAAGAACAATTGCGATTTTTTTCATGGCAAACTCCCGACGTGTGACTTAAGCCTAACTTTTAGGCCTCCAGAAGCCCGAGATTTAGGCTCTGAATCGTCTGCGAGTTAGCCGAGGAGCTGCTGAATTACCTGCTCGCGAGTTCCGTGAACCGCCACCCAAACGGCCGCACGCTTGGCGCCGGTGGCATTTGCCCACACCGATTCGTCAGCCTCGGTCAAAACCGCGCCGGCACGTGACTTGAATTCATCGAAGTATCGTTCATCGGTCTCGGGAATGGCATCAACGAACAGCTGAAGGTCCATTGAAATGATTCGAGTTAGGTAGCTATCGTGCACCGACTTCTCGATCAGGCCCTTTTCGATTGCGCGACGCAAAATCTTATCGATCTGCTCAATTGATAGCAGTCGGTCCTGAATTGCTTTCAGTTCTTTGGTGCGCTTGGAAAGACTCTCCCCCTCGGCACGCACGCGCCAGAAATAACTCGGTGCTTTCAACACGTCGAATTTGCCGGCGGCAAGATAGGCGGTACAAACCAGCGTCATGTCTTCGTACCAAACGCCACTTGGAAATGCGAATTTGTGCTGCTTCCAGAACTCAAAAGCGTAAAGCTTGTTCCAACTTGTGGCGTCACCTAAAAATTCCGGGTGTTGATTTAGCGTGGCGCCAGTGAGGTTGCGACTGAAAAATTTTGCCGTAGAAGTTCGTGCAAAAAAACGCATTCCATAGAAGCAAACAGTCTTTCCCACTACTAAATTCGAGCCGGAAGACTTGGCTTGCTTCACGTATCTTGAAATTGCACCGAGCGGCAATAGATCATCGCTGTCGGCAAACATCAAATAGTCGGTTTGCGTAATCGCATTCACTCCGGAGTTGCGCGCAGCTCCGAGCCCCTG
>JBEGPH010000111.1:0-4278 GCA_041181555.1 Actinomycetota bacterium
TACGGTCGCAACAAGCCGTTCGACCTCGTGTTCCACGGTGGTTCAGGTTCAACCCCTCAGGAAATTGCTGAGGCAGTTAGCCACGGTGTTATCAAGATGAACATCGACACAGATTTGCAGTACGCATTCACCCGCCCAATCGTTGACCACATGATGAAGAACTACGACGGTGTTCTCAAGGTTGATGGAGAAGTTGGAAACAAGAAGGCTTACGACCCGCGCGCCTGGGGTAAGTCAGCTGAGGCTGGAATGTCTGCTCGCGTGGTTGAGGCTGCTACCGAACTTGGTTCGGCCGGTAAGTCAAAGACCGCTTAGGCAAAGAGATGTCTGCTGGAAGCCCGTTCTATGAGAATGGGCTTCCGCGCTTTAAGGGCGAGTACTCAAGCGGCAAGATGCACGGCTACTGGGAGTTTTATCGCAAAGATGGCTCGCTAATGCGCACCGGAAATTTCGATCATGATCGCCAGATTGGCATTTGGCGCACCTTTGACCGCGAAGGAAAACTGGTTAAGGAGACGGACTTTGGCGCTTAGCGCTTTTGTTTGTTACTGACGTCTTCGCCAGCTGCCTTGAGTTCCTTGCGTAGTTCCGCTGGAAGTGAGAACTGAACATCTTCTTCGGCGGTCTGCACAATTTCGACGTTTCCAAAGTCTCGCTTTGCAATGTACTCGAGTACTTCTTCGACTAGCTCTTCAGGTACTGAAGCACCTGATGAAACGCCGACGGTTTCTACGCCTTCAAACCATTCGTCTTTGATTTCACTGGCGAAGTCAATTCGGTATGCGGCTTTTGCTCCGGCCTCGAGCGCTACCTCAACGAGTCGCACTGTGTTTGATGAGTTTGCCGATCCAACCACAAGCACTAGATCACTTGCCGCGCCAACTTTTTTGATGGCCACCTGGCGGTTTTGAGTTGCATAGCAAATGTCGTCGCTCGGTGGATTTTGCAAAGTTGGATATTTTTCACGCAATTTCAAAACTGTTTGCATGGTCTCGTCAACTGAGAGAGTTGTCTGTGAAAGCCAGATGACCTTCTCTGGGTCTTTAATGCTTGAGGCTGCGATTGATTCGTCACCGTCAACCACCTGAACAATTTCAGGGGCCTCACCTGCCGTGCCTTCAACTTCTTCGTGACCCTCGTGACCCACTAGCAGGATGTCGTAGCCCTCTTTGGCAAAACGCTGAACCTCTTTATGTACTTTGGTCACCAACGGGCAGGTGGCGTCGATGGTGTTTAGCCCGCGAGCCTCAGCGGCGGCCACAACAGCAGGTGAAACACCGTGAGCCGAGAACACTAGGACAGACCCGGTCGGCACCTCATCGACCTCGTCGACAAAGATGGCTCCGCGCTTCTCGAGGGATGAAACCACGTGCTTGTTGTGAACGATCTGCTTGCGCACGTAAACGGGTGACCCGTAGTGATCCAGAGCCTTTTCGACTGCAATTACCGCGCGGTCCACCCCAGCGCAGTAGCCTCGCGGCGAGGCCAAAAGGACCTTTTTGCCCGAGGTATTCTTGATGTCAGTCACCCGATAAGTCTAAGCGTCAGGGTGTAACGAACGAGGGGCAGGATGAGCGAGGCCTACATCGACCGCCTCGGCATGGTTTGGGTGGAGGGTGAACTCACCAAGCCTTCGCTCAAGGGTGGAACTTTCTTTGGCGAATTACGCGACCTACAAGAAGACATGGCAATTGCCGTGCACTCATTCAAGGCCGGTGACTTTCCTCAAGACTTAAACCCTGGCGACCGGGTTGCCGTTTTGGTGAAGCCGGATTTCTGGAAGAAGTCGGGCAAGCTCTCGATGATGATCCACGAGCTGCGCAAGGTGGGTCTGGGTGAGCTACTCGAGCGCATCCAAAGACTTCGAGAAAAACTAATCGCAGAGGGCTTGACCGATCCCGCCCGAAAGCAAAAGCTTCCTTTTCTTCCAAATTGCATTGGCTTGATCACCGGTAAAGATAGTGACGCCGAAAAGGACGTTCTGCAAAATGCAAAACTTCGCTGGCCGGACGTTCAATTCAAGGTAATCAACACCAAAGTACAGGGCGATAGCGCTGCTCCTGAAATCATCGCAGCCATCAAAAAACTGGACGATGACCCAGCAGTTGATGTCATCATCATCGCTCGCGGTGGTGGAGCTTTTGGCGACCTACTTGTTTTCTCAGATGAAACTTTGGTGCGCACAGCCGCTAATGCAAAAACTCCCATTGTGTCTGCAATCGGCCACGAAGCCGACCGTCCGGTGCTGGACGATGTTGCCGACCTTCGAGCATCTACTCCTACCGACGCCGCTAAACGTGTGGTTCCAGATATTCACGAAGAGCGCGCATTCTTGGATCAACTGCTCGGCCGCGGCTTCAATCGAGTGTTCAACTACGTGCAGAATCAGAGCGACCTAATTGGTCAGCTTCGCAGTCGACCGGCACTAGCCAACCCTTACACCTTCATCGAAGTGCACGAGCAAGAAATTGCCGAGCTCATTGAAACTGCAGAGGCCGTAATCGATTCGATGCTCGACAAAGAACTCACCAAGATTGAGCACCTTCGCCAACTCGCCGTTTCGCTCTCCCCTCAATCCACCCTCGATCGCGGCTACTCGGTAGTGCGTGACTCGGAGGGCCACGTAATCACCGACCCAGCCAAGCTAAAGCCTGGCACCAAGCTCAAGCTGCGCCTGGCTAAGGGCGAAGCCACCGCAACCGCAGACTAAACCGAAAGATAGGCTTAAGCACAATGAGTGAAAAGAAATCAGCAGACATCGCCGGCTTGTCATATGAGGCAGCACGTGACGAACTGCAAAAGGTCGTAGCCGAACTGGAGGCTGGTTCGGTCACTCTCGAAGCATCCATGGCTCTTTGGGAGCGCGCCGAGGCACTTGCCGCGCACTGCGAAACCCAGCTGACCGGAGCTCGCAAAAAACTCGACGACGTAATCGCGAAAAAAGAGAAGTAAATCTTGGCAGAACAAGATGCAGCTGCAAAACGTCGCGCCCGACAGACGGTAATCAATCTTTCGCTCGCGCTGGCAGCGACAGTCGCGGTAGCACTTGTCATGATCATGATTACTCCACGCGACGACAGCAACCTAATTAAGCCGGTCGACTACGTGAGTGTGGCCGCCGATGTCAAAGCAAATACCGGCGTCGACGTAATTCTGCCCTCAAACACTCCAAAGGGCTGGTGGTCGAACTCGGCACGATTCAACAACGCTCCTAGCGATGGAGTTAAGTACTGGCACGTAGGTTTCGTTGGAGAAAACAACCAGTACGTTGGCATCGATCAAGGCTTCAACACAAACCCAACCTGGATTGCTCAACAGACACGCGATTACCTAGCCATCGGCGAAGCAAAGCCAATCGGTCGCGAAGTGGGCTTGCAAAAATACGCCGGCCAAACCGATAAGACCAAGGGTCAGCAACTTTGGCTCTACACACTCGCCCCGATGACCCCGAAAGCCGTTAGCTCCGTGGTGATTATCAGCGGCACTGGCGATGAGAAAGAATTTGCACTGTTCGCAGACCTTCTCGGATTCGGGTTGAATTAACCCATGAGCAAATCCCGCCCGAGCACTCCCCAGCAAGCCTGGGATGAGATGGTCGCAGGCAACCGTCGATTTGTTCAGAGCACACCGGCTCACCTTCGCCAAGATATCGATCACGTCGAAGCTCTGGCGGCCGGCCAGAAGCCTTTTGCAGCGCTGTTTGGATGCTCAGACTCGCGTCTCGGTGCCGAAATCATCTTCGATGTTGGCCTTGGTGACCTCTTTGTGGTGCGAAATGCCGGCCAGGTAATCGCAGACTCGATTCTTGGATCACTCGAATACAGCGTCGAAGTCCTTGGCGTGCCGTTGATTATGGTGCTGGGCCACGATGAATGTGGTGCGATTCGTGCCACCATCGACGCCACCGAGGGCAAGCTCCAAGCCAGAGGTAACTTCATCAAATCGATCGTTTCTCAGATCGAGCCGACTGTGCAGGAGGCCAACAAACGAGGCATGCATCACATCGATGATGTCACAGCTCTGCACATCGAAGAAACCATCAACGACATGATCACTCGCTCAGAGATAATCGCCGAAGCCGTCACAAACGGTTCACTTGGAATCGTTGGAGCAAATTACAAACTTGCACTTGGAGAAATTCACCCACTGTTTATGGTGGGCGAGCTCAAGTAGCGAATCAGAAAAACCGAAAGGCAATCGTGGAATACCGTATCGAACACGACACCATGGGTGAAGTGAAAGTTCCGAAGGACGCACTCTATTCAGCACAGACTCAGC
>JBEGPH010000112.1:0-3948 GCA_041181555.1 Actinomycetota bacterium
TTGACTGACGTCACCAACGTAAATCTTTCCGCGGATGCCATTGAAAAAATATGGTCTGGAAAAATCACAACTTGGAACGATCCTGAACTTGTGAAACTAAATCCAAGCTTTTCTCTGCCAAATACTCCGGTAACTTTCGGAACCGAACTTTCGAGCAGTGAAGCTAAGCCTCTTACCGATTGGCTAACTCGCCTTGCTGGTCGCCCGATTTCTCTGACAGGTGGCAACGCAAAGTCCAGCACCCCAGCAGAGGGAAGCATAATCCTCACCAGCTACTCAAACGCAGCAAACCTGTCTTTGCCGATGGTTGGAATTTCAGCCACGGCCGGAAAAGATGGTGTGGTGCCGGAGGTTGGCTCTATTAACTCTGGTGCGAGCATGTATTCGGCCAAAGACGTGAACGGAATAGTTTCACTCACCTTCAACAGCAAAGCTAAGCCGATAGCACCTCAGGGTGTTGCCGTGGCACCAGCCCCTTATCAGGCGGTATCAATCATCAACCTAAATCTCTGTGGTACAGATTCGCTAAAGACTCGCGCCGCTGCTAGGTACATCCTTCGTCAGGACAGCCAGGGTTCGCTCGGACTATCGACTGTGGTTGGCATTCCAGAGAACCTGCGAATCATCGCGCTTGACGCGGTTTCTAAGGGTCTTCCGGAGCCGGTAATCACCGACGCACCTGCTCAGTAACTTAGGCTGGTTGGGTGAATCAACCAACTCGTAAACGCGGCGTGAGCACGCTAATTGTTGCCCTCTATGGTGTGCTTGCCTTTGCGGCCACCGGTAGGGCAAGTTACGAACTCATCGCCAAATTCTATAAGGCACCACTGGCTTATTCGCTATCAGCGGCAAGTGCACTGATCTACATCGTTGCCACAATTGCGTTGGCTAGGCACAGTCGAGTGAGCCAGCGGATTGCGCTCGTGACAATAAGTGTCGAACTTATTGGTGTGATTGTGGTGGGCACGCTGAGTATCTTTACCCCCGACGTTTTTCCACGATCAACCGTTTGGTCTTGGTACGGGGTCAGTTATGGCTGGTTCCCGCTTATTATGCCTATTGTTGGACTGCTCTGGCTGCTAAAGCAAAAGCGTCAAGCCTAGAATTGCCAATTATGCAGCAGTGGTCTTCAGTATCTTCAGTAGCGCTTGAACAAAGCGGATCTGTTGTAACTATCGGCAAGTATGACGCCATCCATATCGGGCACAAGGATATTTTTGGTCAGGTAGTTGAGATTGCGAATCGTCAAAATCTAGCTTCTGTTGTCGTCACTTTTAGTAGCCACCCGAATTCGGTTTTAGACCCAGATCACGTGCCTCGACCAATCATTGGTCCAAAACTTCGCGCTGAATACATCGCAGAGTGCGGTATCGACGCAATGCTTACCTTGGATTTCGATCAGTCTCTTGCTGAGCTCTCGGCGCGAGATTTTGTGGTGCAGTATCTGGTGGAAACACTCAAGGCAAAGTTCGTAATTGTCGGTCACGGTTTCAAATTTGGCGCACATGGCTCTGGCGACTGCGACACCTTGCGTGAGCTTGCGGTGGAGTTTGGTTTTGAAGTTATAGAAGTGCCGACTAAAGAGTTGAATGGAATTCCAGTTTCAACTACCGCAGTTCGACAGGCGCTCGAGCTTGGTGATGTATTGCTCGCTGCCCAACTGCTAGGCAGAAACCACCTCACCAGGGGAGTGATTGAGCACGGACTTAAGATTGGCCGAACCATAGGTTTTCCAACAGCAAACATGGAGCGCGGCGCAGAGGGCTACCTTCCACTCGATGGCGTGTATGCCGGTTGGCTGGTTGATGGAGAGAATAAGTATCCAGCTGCGATTTCAATTGGCATAAATGAGACTTTCCAGGCTGTCCCTCGTTTGGCCGAGGCATTCGTGCTCGATGCAACCGGGCTTGACCTATACGACCACGTCGTTGATTTTGTCTATGTCGGATTGGTTCGACCGGCAAAGAAGTTCGATAGTGCTGAGTCACTCATTGCGGCAATCAATCAAGACATAGAAAAAGTTCGGGAAATTCTCAGGTAAATGCCAGTTGGCCATTTGAAACTGTTGCCATGAACGCTAAAAACGAACCAACCTACGTGGTTGAAGAAGTCAAAGAACCCTGGATCAAGTCGAAGGCAGCTAAGCTGACCGGAATCATCGCTGGAGGAGTGCTTGCCCTAGGAGCAGCATTCGGTGCCGGCTTAGTCCTCGGTTCTGAAGGTCACCGACCTGGACCGCTTGGTATTGCTGGCATTGATCGCGATGGTGACCACAAGTTCCCTGGTGGAATTCAGCCGGATGCACAGCATCAGCCTCGTCCTGGCGACCAAGACGGAGACCACCGCTAGCCTCCACTGGCATCAAACCCCGTTTTGCTCTAGACTCGACAGGTTGCCGTGTATCGGCCGCGGATAAAGAGAGCAATCACAAACCGTGATTTGCGCCGCGCAGCAAGAACTGAAGGAGCAAAAATATGGCACTAGATGCAGCCGTAAAGACCGCGATTATCAACGAGTACGCAACTCACCCTGGTGACACTGGTTCGCCTGAGGTTCAGATTGCTGTTCTCAGCCAGCGCATCAAGGATCTAACCGAGCACCTAAAGGACCACAAGCACGACCACCACTCACGTCGTGGACTGCTTATCCTGGTTGGTCAGCGTCGTCGTCTCCTTGGCTACCTTCAGAAGGTAGACATCGAGCGCTACCGTAAGCTCATCGACAGATTGGGATTGCGCCGATAAAGCGAGTTTTTCAGAGACACCCTCGGTATACCGGGGGTGTTTTCTTTTCTAGGTATTAGCGGTACCCGCTGCTAACCTTATTAATGAACGCCAAGGCAGGTTTGCTGATCTCCGGTTGAAGACCTTGAGGCCTCAAAGTGTGGGCAAGTTTCACTTGCTGCCGCGTTCCGTGCAAAGACCAACGGGTTTTCGCACGCGAGGATATAAAGAGGAGGCCCGAGTGGGTCACGAAGTAGAAACAATGAGCGGTACTCAGTACGAAACCGCAGTTATCGATAACGGCAAGTTTGGAAAGCGTCACATTCGCTTTGAGACTGGCCGTCTAGCGCAGCAGGCACAGGGTGCAGCGAGCGTTTACATTGACGAAGAGACCATGTTGTTCTCGGCTACCACTGCTAGCAAGCAGCCGAAAGACCAGTTTGATTTCTTCCCACTAACCATCGACGTTGAAGAGCGTATGTACGCGGCAGGAAAAATTCCTGGTTCATTCTTCCGTCGAGAGGGTCGTCCAAGCACCGAGGCAATTCTTACTTGCCGCTTGATCGACCGCCCATTGCGCCCATCATTCGTTGATGGTTTGCGCAACGAAATCCAGATCGTAGTTTCAGTATTGGCAATCGAGCCAGATGAGCTTTACGACGTAGTTGCAATCAACGCAGCCTCGATGTCTACTCAGCTTGCAGGTCTGCCATTCTCAGGCCCTATCGGTGGTGTGCGTGTTGCACTTATCGATGGCCAGTGGGTTGCATTCCCTAAGCACTCACAGCTCGACCGCGCGGTATTCGACATGGTTGTTGCCGGTCGAGTAATCGTTGAGAACGGCGTCGAAGACGTCGCCATCATGATGGTTGAGGCGGAGGCTTCAGAAAACGCATGGCACCTAATCAAGAACGAAGGCGCAATTGCTCCTTCTGAAGATGTGGTTGCTCAGGGTCTTGAGGCAGCTAAGCCTTTCATCAAGGAATTGGTTGAAGCTCAGGCTCGTTTGGCAGCAAAGGCTGCAAAGCCAACTGCCGAGTACCCAGTGTTCTTGCCTTACACCGACGAGGTATACGACGCGGTTTACGCTGCTGCGGCTACTGAGCTTGCAGAGGTCTACAAGATCGCTGAGAAGCAGGCACGTCAGGATGCTGACGACGTATTGAAGGAAAAGACCAAGGCTGCTCTCGCTGAGAAGTTCGATGAAGAGACCATGGCTCAGTTC
>JBEGPH010000113.1:0-2788 GCA_041181555.1 Actinomycetota bacterium
CTGCGAATCGACCCTCCTCGATTACGCGAATTGTCTCTTGGAAGTCTTCTTCGGTCTCACCGGGAAAACCGACGATTATGTCGGTACTCAAAGCTGCATCAGGAATCGCTTTTCGTACTCGCTCAAGAATGCCCAAGAACTTCTCACTTCGGTAGCTGCGGCGCATCTCTTTGAGTATGCGATCGCTGCCCGACTGAAGTGGCATGTGAAGTAACGGCATGACGTTGTGCGTCTCGGCCATTGCTTCAATTACGTC
The DNA here is from genome assembly GCA_041181555.1 of Actinomycetota bacterium. Lineage (GTDB taxonomy): Bacteria > Actinomycetota > Actinomycetes > Actinomycetales > Microbacteriaceae > Rhodoluna. The sequence goes on from JBEGPH010000113.1 coordinate 257, forward strand.
GTCGGTGAATGCTGCAGGGTGCGGTGAGGTGAATCGAACTCGCTCGAGTCCTTCGATTTCACCGCAGGCACGAAGTAACTTTGCAAACGCGCCCTTGTCGCCAAATTCGACACCGTAGGTGTTTACGTTTTGTCCGAGCAGCGTGATTTCAATAACGCCTTCGGCAACCAGTGCGCGAATTTCGCTGAGGATATCCTCTGGACTTCGGTCGCGCTCTTTACCTCGAAGCGATGGCACGATGCAGAAAGTGCATGTGTTGTTACAACCGACAGAAATACTTACCATGCCCGAATAGGTTGAATCACGCTTGGTTGGCAAACTACTCGGGAAGGTCTCCAGCGCTTCAATAATCTCGACTTGGGCTTCTTGATTGTGACGAGCACGTTCTAAAAGTGTTGGCAGCGAACCAATGTTGTGGGTACCAAAAACCACATCTACCCATGGGGCCTTCGCGACAATGGTGTCGCGATCCTTTTGGGCAAGGCAACCACCGACGGCAATTTGCAGGTCGGGCTTCTCTTTTTTCTTTTCACTGAGAATGCCGAGATTGCCGTAGAGCTTGTTGTCTGCGTTTTCACGCACCGCGCAGGTGTTGAAAACCACTACGTCGGCATCATCGCCATCGGCAGGCACATACCCAGCCGCCTCTAGCATGCCGGTTAATCGCTCCGAATCGTGCACGTTCATTTGGCAGCCAAAAGTGCGCACCTCGTAGGTGCGTGCTTTGATGGCTTGACTGGTCATTAGACCCTAATTTTATCCCGCTAGCTGAGCTCTGAATTGAGTGAATCTTCGGCTGCCTTGCAGGCGGCTAGTACCACGTTGGAACCGTACCCCTTGCGCGACAGGTAACCGAATAGGCGACGCTGCCGAACATCTCTCTCTAGCGTGACTAGTCGAGGAATGCGCTTGATTGCCAGTTCTGTGGCGGTTGCAAGCTCATCGTCAGCAGTGATTTCACTGACCACGTCTTCGATCAACTCTGAGCCAACACCCTTCTCGACCAACTCGCGTTTGATGACTGACTTTGATGAACCCTTGAATTTGCGCCTGGAATTGACAATAGTTTCGGCGAAAAGCTTGTCGTCGATAATGCCGACTTCTATGAATCTCTGTATGACAGCCTCTGCAATTTCGGAATCAATCTCGCGTTTTTCGAGTATCTGACGGAGTTGGTGCGCTGATTTTGCAGATCTGGCCAATTGGTAAAGCAGAACATTTCTTGCACGCTGCTCTTGGCGTTCCGGGGAAAGTTGACGAGGCGACTCATCGGTGGAATCTTTCGATTTAGCCGACGAGTCGCCTCGATTTGAATAACCTTTTGCTCGATTACCTCGAGCTTTAGGAAAAGCCATTAGCTAGCGTTTGCCGCTTTCGACGCCTTTGCAGCAGGAGCAGCTTCAGCTACTTCTTCTTCTGCAGGCAAGTCTGCAACTGCACGCGGTACACCGATACCCAACTTGACCTTGATCTTCTTTTCGATCTCATCAGCTACAGCAGCATTCTCTAGCAGGTAGTTTCGAGAGTTTTCTTTACCCTGACCAAGCTGTTCACCTTCGTAGGTATACCAAGCGCCAGACTTCTTTACGATTTCCTGCTCAACACCAAAGTCGAGAAGTGAACCCTCGCGTGAAATTCCAACACCGTAAATAATGTCGAACTCTGCCTGCTTGAACGGTGCAGCCATCTTGTTCTTGACCACCTTGACACGAGTGCGGTTACCAACTGCATCGGTGCCGTCTTTCAACGTTTCGATGCGACGAATATCTAGACGAACCGATGCGTAGAACTTAAGCGCCTTTCCACCTGCGGTGGTTTCTGGGCTTCCGAAGAAGACACCGATCTTTTCGCGCAGCTGGTTGATGAAAATCATGGTGGTGCCGGTGCTGCTTAGTGCACCGGTCAACTTACGAAGTGCCTGAGACATCAAACGTGCCTGCAGGCCAACGTGTGCATCTCCCATTTCGCCTTCAATTTCGGCGCGAGGAACAAGTGCGGCAACAGAGTCGATAACGATGATGTCGATTGATCCTGAGCGAACCAACATGTCTGCAATTTCGAGAGCCTGTTCACCGGTGTCTGGCTGGCTAACCAAAAGGTCATCGATGTTGACACCTAGAGCCTGGGCATAAACCGGGTCGAGCGCGTGCTCGGCATCGATAAATGCGGCGGTGCCACCATTGCGCTGTGCATTGGCAATTGCGTGAAGTGCGACTGTGGTCTTACCTGAAGACTCTGGACCGTAAATTTCAACGATTCGACCCTTAGGCAACCCACCGGTACCGAGTGCGACGTCGAGTGCGATTGAGCCGGTTGAAATGACCTCTACCGGTGCACGCTCGTCTGAACCAAGGCGCATGATTGCACCCTTACCGAACTGGCGGTCGATCTGGGCGAGGGCTGTGTCGAGAGCCTTTTCGCGATCTGCTGCTGATGCCATTTGGAATCCTCTTTCTGACTGCTTCTATTTCAGTTGACACTAGGTGGAACCGGGGACATTTCTATCGCCTGTCGCCGATTCTGTTGAAAAGT
>JBEGPH010000114.1:0-2786 GCA_041181555.1 Actinomycetota bacterium
CGCCAATTACGGCAAGTGCCAAAATCAAAATCGCCGCGAGACTTAGTCGCACATTTTGTTTCACGGTTTGCTCGTTATCTGAAAGCCAACGCCGCGAACAGTTTTGATGCCTTGCCAAGAATCGGTGTGAAGTTTTTTGCGAAGGTATGAAATGTAAGTGTCGAGCACCGAGACGTTAGTATCCCAGTTGATACCCCACACCGAATCCAAAAGCGCAGACTTGGTGGCAACTTTTTCTTTGCGTTCTAGTAACTCAACCAGTAAACGAAACTCGGTTTGCGAAAGATCAACTGAATTACCATCCACGGTAACCGTGTGTGCGTCTTGATCCACGGCAACCGGCCCGCATTCCAAAACCTTGCCGGTGTTTCCGCCACCAAAGGTTCTGCGCAATACCGCTTCTATGCGAAGCGAGAGTTCTTCGAGGCCGAAGGGTTTGGTCACGTAGTCGTCGGCGCCGGTGCGAAAGCCCCTGGCCAAATCGGCCTTCTCGCCGCGAGCGGTAAGCAAAATCACCGGGGTGGCATCGCCCACGCTGCGCATGCGTTCAAGCAGTTCGTAGCCATCCACCTTGGGCATGTTGATATCCGAAACCACGAGATCGAACTCGCCGCCGCGCAGTTCTTTGAGGGCCTCGAAGCCGTCGACCACCGCAGTGACCCGATATCCCTGCAGATGCAGGGCATCGGTGAGCATGTCGCGAACTCCCGGTTCGTCGTCAACCACTAAAACATTGGCCTTGCTCATGCCCCAAGCCTATGGCGGCGCACTATTTCTCTAAAGACCTCAACAAGACTTTCTAAGAATTCTCACAAGGTAGCTGATGCATTCTTAGTTCAGGATTAAACAGTCCTAGAGAAAAGGTAAGAGATGTCAATCAAGAAGACTTTCACCGCAGTTGCAATCAGCACTGCACTAGTACTTGGTGGAGGAGTAGCCGCAATGGCTGCCGACGCCGCACCAGCACCTGCTCCATCTTCAACCGCAGCTCCTAAGGTAAAGAAAGACAAAGCAGCAATCGATGCTTTCAAGCAAGCACTCGCAGACTTCAAAACCGCCAACGACAAGTTCAAGGCAGACAAAGCAGCTAACCATGCAGCGATGGAAACTTTCAAAACTGCAATGGACGCATGGAAGACAGCAAACGCTTCTTACCTAACCGCTAAGAAGACTATTCAAGACACTTTCCACGCAGCAGTAGCCGCAGCAAAGGCCGCTTACCAAGCAGCCGACGCAGCAGCCACCACCGATGCAGCGAAGGCAGCGGCAAAGACCGCACTGCAGAACGCAGTTAAGGCAGCAGCCACAGCACGCGACGCAGCACTTGCTGCATTACCTGCTCTAACATCGCCGGCACCGACCAAGCCAGAGATCACTAAGCCGGTAAAGCCCACCAAGCCAGTGCGTCCAGGAGCAACACCAGCACCAACCGCGCACTAATCAAGTTTCCTGTTTCTCCAAATTAGGAAAAAGGACCCCCCGATTTCATGCTCGGGGGGTTTCTCCTTTTCGCACTTGTGGATTATTCGCGCTCTGATTTATTTATTTGACCAAAATAATTTGAAGTTCAAAAAACTGGATTACGCTTCAGAATGTATCTACAATGTAGATACTGGATTGGAGTCAGAATGCGAGTTGTCATTTCTAAGTGGGGCAATAGTTTGGCTTTGCGATTGCCGAAGTCGGTGCTCGAGCAAGCCGACCTTTCTGAAAATCAGGCGGTTGAGGTCTCGGTAGTAAAGGGACAAATTAGAGTTCAGGCAGTCGAAGAATTCAGCTACGACCTCGATGAGTTATTGGCTCAGATTAAACCAGGCACCAGTTATACAGACGTTGATTTCGGACCTCCTGTGGGCAAGGAGATTTGGTGATGGCTCGAAATTCCTACGTTCCGCGTGCCGGCGATATTGTTTGGCTTCTTTTCGATCCACAAGCCGGGCATGAACAACGAGGTCGACGTCCGGCGTTGGTGCTCAGTCCAGAAAAGTACAACAAACAACGCGGACTCATGGTTTGCTGCCCACTTACCACGCAGGTAAAAGGCGGTGGTTTCGAAGTTCCCGTTATTACCGAAACTCAGACATCGGCTGTTCTGGCTGATCACGTCAAATCTGTCGACTGGAAGGCCAGAAAAGTTACATTCAAAGAGGTAGCTGATCAAGCCGTGGTTCGTCAGACGAAAGCAAAAATCAAGGTTCTGCTTCAAATCAGTTAGCATCCCTAACCCCGTAGTATTGCCGCATGAGCATGCTTCGTATTTCCGCAATCTCAATTTCTGCTGCACTTGCCCTCACCGGTTGCGCGCCGGCAACACCGCAGGCGCAACAAAGCCAAGCCCCGGTTTATGTCACCGCGCCACTCACCGGCATGAAGTACGAACAGAACACACCGCAAGCGCAAAACCTCGCTAAGTCGTCCGTGGCCTGCAAGATCGACAACAGCGAAGCAGCTCGACCACAGCTAAACCTAAATCGTACCGACATCGTCTTCGACGAAATGGTCGAGGGTGGTCTCACTCGCCTGGTAGCCATTTGGCACAGCGACCTTCCCGACGCAGTTGGTCCGGTTAGAAGCATTCGCCCGATGGACCCAGACATCCTCAGCCCATTCGGCGGAATCGTCTGCTACTCCGGTGGCCAGGCGGTATTCACCAACATGATGCGCAATACAAATGTGTTCAACGCATCCGAGACCACCGAACAGGGTCAGGGCACCTTCTCGCGTACTAAAGACCGCGAAGCCCCTCACAACGTAATCGTCAATGTGGCCAAGCTCAGTGGAAACCA
>JBEGPH010000115.1:0-3149 GCA_041181555.1 Actinomycetota bacterium
TTCAAGCGCATCGGCTTCACTAGTCGCGCTGGAAATTAGTGAGTTGACCGTGCCGAGCAGCGGAGCAACTGAGATGCCACCGAGGAACCAGCAGATTGAAAGCCAAACCGGTGATGTTGGCGCCAACATTCCGAGTAAGTAACCGATGACACCGAGTGCGAAAAATGCCGGCATTGTCCAGCGGCGAAGTTTTCTATGGCCGAGAGTCAGCCCGCCGATGATCGAACCAATTGAGAAAATCGCAATCACAACTCCCGACATTGACTTGTCGATTAGTGCCACCGTAGGAATTTCCATACCGGCGAAACTTGCCACCAAAACGGTTCCAAGAATCACCATGGTGATCACGGTGCGATTTTTCATCACGTGTCCGATTTGTTTTTCTGTTTTTTCAATTTCTGTATTGCGCACGTTTTTGTCGCCTAGGAAGAGCACAATTCCAACTGCCTGGATAACTGCCATTAACACCATCGCAAAAACCGTGCTCACCTGCGCGGCAGCAAAGGTTGCAATTACCGGGCCGAGAATCCAGATCAATTCTTGCGAAGTGGCATCTAGCGCAAAAATACTTGAGCGTAATTCTGGTTTAACCAATCTCGGGTAAACGGTTCTAGCTACCGATTGAATTGGTGGCTGGGCGAAGCCAAGTAGCCCGGCCAGAAACACAACCCACCATTCGGCAAATGGCGTGAAACCAAGCAGTAAGAAACAGGCAATAGAAGTTAGTGCACCCGGAATGAATACCCGCATGATTCCAATTCGGCCGACAAGTCTTCCGAGCAGTGGGCCACTTATCGCACTGCAAATGGTTTCGGCGCCCAGTGCAATTCCGGCAAGAGCGTATGAGTGAAAAATGTTTTGCACGTGCATGACCAGCGCCAGCACTGTCATTCCATATGGAAAGCGGGCGAGTAACTGCGCCATGACCACGCGCATCAGGCCAGGGCTCTTCCAGAGTTGCAAGTAAACGTTCATTTATATCCAGCTCGGAATCCACATGTGTAGGTACCAGTACCAGTAAGGGGTCCAGGTGCCCAGCCAGATGTTTAGGAAGAACAAGCTAAAGGCCAGGGCTGCAAAACAAAGGGCTGCGTAGCCGCCGAGCAGGACTCGCCGGCGTTCAGCGCTCACATTTCGCCATGCCCAGGCCATTGCGTAGACCAGGGCGATAATCATGAATGGCTCGAAGGCAATGATGTAAAACTGAAAAACGGTGCGCTGCAGGTAAAGCATCCAAGGTAGGTAACCGGCGGCAACGCCAAGCAAAATGAAACCAGCGGCTTTGTCTCTGCGTGAGATGAACAGGTAAAGCAAAAACAAAACTGCTGCTAGAGCAGGAAGCCAGATCACCGGATTGCCAAGTGCTGTGATGGCCGATGAACATCCGCTATCCGCGTTGCATCCGTTAGCGCCTTTGTCGTAACCCTGATAAAAAAATGAAGTTGGTCGAGTTAGAAACAACCAGGTGAGTGGGTTCGACTGATAGCTGTGTGGAGTGCGCAGCCCAACGTGGAAGTTGTAAGCCTCCACGTGATAGTGCCAAAGAGATTGCAGTGAAGTTGGCACCCAAGCGAGTAATCCCGTCCAGGCATTTCCAACTTGATCAGCCCAATTTCGATCGTAACCTTGCGAGGTGTTGAACCATCCGGTCCAGGAAAGTAAATAAACCACAAGCGCGGATGGAACCAGAATTACAAATTTCGCAAACGCCTGCTTGGCTAGGTTGAGCAAATCGATACCATCTTCATCGATGTCGATTTCACTCACCACAACGTAAATTCCAACGGCAGCTAAAAAGTAAAGACCGCTCCACTTAACTGCTGTAGCTGCGCCGAGTGAAAGACCAGCGGCTAGCAACCAAGGACGCTGCCAGATTGCACCGAAGTCGCGTTCGCGATCGAGGATCAAGAACCAAAACGCGAGCAACACGAAAAACATGACGATGCCGTCGAGTAGTCCGGTGCGACCCATGACGATGGCCAATCCGTCAATTGCGAAGAAGAATCCAGCGAGCGCGGCCCACACGGAGGAAACGATAATTTTGCGCACGATAAGCATTACCAACGCGACAGCGGCAATGCTGAGCACTGCCACGCTAAAGCGCCAACCAAACGAGTTGCCAGGCCCAAACAACCACATGCCGGCTGCGATAATCCACTTACCTAGCGGTGGATGCACCACGAACGAGCCGGTGTCCAGGAAACCGGTGTACTGACCCGATTCAAAGGCCGCGTTGGCGCCATCCGGCCAATTGCGCTCCACGCCAGTCATCGACAGCGTCAGGGCGTCTTTTACGTAGTAGGTCTCGTCGAAAACCAGAGCCCTGGGATAGCCGAGATTCCAAAGGCGAAGCACCGCGGCCAGGGTCAAAACCAACCAAAAATACCAGCGGTCGAACAGCGCGCGAAGGCGAGGTTCGTAAATAACCCTGGTGAGATTGGTGAGCATCCCTCCATGCTAGTTTGCGACAATAGAACGTGCTCATTCTTGCCGCCACCCCAATCGGAAACCTGTCCGATGCCTCGCCGAGGCTGGTTGAGCACCTGCAAAATAGCCATTACATCGCCGCCGAGGACACTCGCACTCTTTATAAGCTGGCTCAGGCCCTGGGGATTCAGGTACAGGCCAAAACTTTCAGTCTGCACGACCACAACGAACACGAACGCATCGAGCAGCTAGTGGAAATCGCTCGTGAACACGACCTATTAGTAGTGAGCGATGCGGGGATGCCAACCGTGAGCGACCCAGGCTTCAATCTCGTGCGTGCCTGTGCCGAGCATGACATCCCAGTGACCATCATTCCCGGGCCGTCTGCAGTGCTCTCCGCGCTCGCGGTATCGGGACTACCTACCGACCGGTTCACTTTTGAAGGTTTCTTGCCGCGCAAAGACGGCGAACGCCGAACCTTGTTTGAAGAACTGCTTCGCGAGCAGCGCACCATGATTTTCTTTGAGTCGCCACATCGCATCCACGAGTCGCTGGTTGTAGCTGCAGAAATTTTTGGTGCCGATCGTAAGGCCAGTGTCTCCCGTGAGCTCACCAAGAAGTTTGAGCACACCGAACGCGGCACTCTCGCTGAGCTGGTCGAGTGGGCGGCAGATGAACCCAAGGGCGAGATGGTTGTGGTAATTGCCGGAGCCGCTGCTGAA
>JBEGPH010000116.1:0-2784 GCA_041181555.1 Actinomycetota bacterium
TTCTAACCTCCGAGCCCTTCTCGACGCCGCAGATAATCCTCTTTTTGGTGCCCGCATCCTTGCGGTTGGTGCCGATAACCCGGCCGATGGTTTGGCCCATGCTGAGCACTACGGAGTGCCAACTTTCGTGGTTTCACCAAACGCTTTTTCAACGCGTGAGCAGTGGGCTGCGATGCTTCTCGAGCACGTCGAGTTTTTCAAGCCAGATCTAGTAGTGCTTGCCGGTTTCATGCGTATCCTGCCACCAAACTTTGTAGAAGCACTGACCCCTAACCTCATCAACACCCATCCATCGCTCTTGCCAAACTTTCCTGGTGCGCATGCGGTGCGAGACGCCCTTAATGCCGGAGCAACCAAAACCGGTGTAACTATTCACGTTGTCGACAATGGCGTAGACACCGGCCCAAAGATTGCCCAGCGTGAGTTGGAGATCAGCCCGGAAGACACCGAGGCCGAACTCCACGAACGCATTAAGGTAATCGAACGTGAATTGCTTGTCGCTACCGTCAAGCAAATTGCCGGAAAGCAAATCATTCTTAGCGAAATCAAATAGAGGAATATTTTGGCCGCCATCAACCCACACACTCCAGCCGATTACCGCCACTTCGATCGAATTGAAATCAAGCGCGCGCTAATTTCAGTGTCTGACAAAACCGGCCTTCTTGATCTAGCCAAGGCGCTTGTTGCTCACGGTGTAGAAATTATTTCGACCGGATCTACCGCAAAGACCATCGCGGATGCCGGCCTACCGGTGAAAGAAGTGGCCGAGGTCACAGGCTTTCCTGAAACACTTGATGGCCGCGTAAAGACACTGCACCCGAGCATTCACGCCGGACTCCTCGCCGATTTGCGACTGATTGCGCACGAGGGCCAGCTCGATGCTCTAAAGGTTAAGCCTTTTCAGTTGGTGGTCGTGAACCTCTATCCTTTCGTGCAGACCGTACAGTCGGGCGCCAAGGGCGATGCGGTTGTTGACCAGATTGACATCGGCGGGCCAGCAATGGTTCGTGCCTCTGCCAAGAACCACGCCAACGTGGCCATCGTGACCGACCCTGCTCGCTACGGTGAGATCATTCAATCGCTAGAAACCGGCGGTACCACACTCGCTCAGCGCAAGGCCCTGGCACTGGCAGCCTTCTCGCACACGGCTAAGTACGATACCGCAGTTGCCAACTGGTTTGAAGCCGAGCTCAATGCCGATTGGCAGAAGGCTGCCGGTCAAAACGCAGAAAACGCCAGCAAGAACCCGGGCTTCACTCCGGAGTTCCAAGTATCCGGGTCACTTGCCTCAGTGCTTCGCTACGGCGAAAACTCTCACCAGGCCGCCGCTCTTTACAAGAGCAACGGCGATGCACCGCAGGGAATCGCGCAGGCACGTCAGCACGGCGGAAAAGAAATGTCTTACAACAACTATGTTGATGCCGATGCAGCGCTTCGCGCAGCATACGACTTCAGCGAACCTGCGGTTGCCATCATCAAACACGCTAACCCGTGTGGAATTGCAATCGGTAGCGAGACTGCTCCAGATCAAATTGCCGATGCACACGCAAAAGCACACATGTGTGATCCGCTTTCTGCATTCGGTGGAGTAATCGCTGCCAACCGCATCGTGACCAAAACTATGGCGCAACAGATTTCATCAATCTTCACTGAGGTAATTGTTGCTCCGGGTTACGAAATCGAAGCGTTGCAAATTTTGCTAAAGAAGAGTGACCTGCGAATTCTCGAACTTCCTGCGTCTTACTCTCGCGACGCACTCGAATACCGTCAGATTTCTGGTGGCATTTTGGTTCAGCAGCCAGACGAGTTCAGCGGCTTCAACTCAATCGGTTGGCAGTTGGTCTCGGGTAAGAAGGCTGATCCTGAAACCATGAAGGATTTGGAATTCGCTTGGCGTGCCTGCCGTGCCGTGAAGTCAAACGGAATTCTCTTGGCCAGCGATGGTGCCTCAGTTGGTGTTGGTATGGGTCAGGTAAACCGAGTCGACTCTTGCAAGCTTGCAGTTAGTCGAGCCGAATCACGCTCTCGCGGTTCGGTGGCTGCATCGGACGCATTCTTCCCATTCAAAGATGGCCTCGAAATTTTGATCGAGGGTGGAGTCAAGGCCGTGGTTCAACCTGGCGGTTCCAAGCGCGACCCTGAGGTTATCGAGGCGGCGCAGGCCGCCGGCATCACGATGTACTTCACCGGCGAGCGTCATTTCTTCCACTAAAAACCGCTTAGACTGCAATGCTGGCCTGATTTTGAGGAAATCGCCGGCAGATAGGTCTCCAATTGAAGTCACGCGGCACTGTAGCCACCTTGCTTCGAATTTTCCCCTACGCGAAATCGGCCCTACCTCGCATCATCCTTGGCACCATAGCGGCACTGGCCGCACACGTATTTGCCCTCTCTATTCCACAGCTGCTTAGAAACCTGGTTAACGGACTAAAAGAGGTCGGCACCTTTGAGAATCTACTTCCGGCAGTGCTTGCCGTTCTGGGTCTTGGCTTACTCGAAGCAACAATGGTTTTGCTCCGTCGCTGGTTAGTGCTCACACCCGGCACTCATGTTGAGGCGGGACTTCGCCGAACCCTTTACGCAAAACTTCAAGACCTTCCAGTTGCATTCCACGACAAGTGGCCGAGCGGTCAGTTGTTGAGTCGCGTTACCGGTGACCTTTCACTAATTCGTCGTTGGCTTTCGTTTGGTTTGGTTCTGTTTGTGGCCAACGCCATCACCATCATCATCGGACTCGGTGTTCTGTTCACTTTTCACTGGATTCTTGGGTTGCTCTTCTTCATC
>JBEGPH010000117.1:0-2775 GCA_041181555.1 Actinomycetota bacterium
GGCTTAATCAAAATCTTTTTAGGTTTTGAAATACCTTTGTGCCCGATGCGCTCGAGCAGAAGCGATGCAGCTTGACGACCAACCGGAATACCTTGTTCGTCAATCGTGGTTAACTTCAACATAAATTCCGATGCAATTGGGGCATTGTCGTAGCCAACCAGTGAGACATCTTCAGGCACGCGCAATCCGTGTTCTTTCAATGCAGACAAAGCGCCACCAGCCATGTAGTCGTTTGCTGCAAAGATTGCGGAGAATTTTTTACCAGACTTAATTAATTCCATTGCACCCATGTAGCCACCAATTTCAGTGGTTGGTTCACCGGATCCAAAAACTAACGGTTCCTTTGAAATAGAAGACATGGATTCGACGAATGCTTTCTTGCGCATGTTCGCAATACCTCCAACGCCGGTTAGGTGAGCGATATGTTTGTGACCAAGTTTTATCAAGTGCTCGATTGCAAGTCTGCTTCCTTCAAAGTCATCATTGAACACCATGTCGGTTCCTGTGATTGTTGATTCACGTTGACCGATTGTGACAATAGGAACATTAACTTTTGCAACCCCAAGGCTTGCTGACTCGCTAACCATGACAATGCCGTCAACTTTCATCGAAACGAATGCATCGACCGGGTTATCCGTAAAATTTGGCGAACGGTGAAGATCACTAACAATCACCTGGTAGCCGGCATCATCAAAAACTTCGCGCATCCCTTTTAAAAGACCAACGAACGAAAGGTTTTTATAGTCGGTGATCACAACCCCAATCGAGCGAGACTTATTACTTGCTAACTGTTGGGCAAACCGGCTCGGCCGGTAGCCAAGCTCTTCGATTGCTCTTTGCACTGCCTCCTTGCGAGTTGGACTAACGCTGGATTCACCGCGAAGCACTAAAGAAACTAGTGATTTTGATACGCCAGCTTTCTCGGCCACGTCATAGATAGTGGGTGGCTTGCTGCTTAGCGCCGCAGAAGAGTCGTCTTTTAGCATTACTCGTCCAATTTAGTCCAAAGAATTCCAAGTTACGATATGTAAAGACATGATAACAATCAGATAAACACTACATTTTTTCAAGCCACGGTTGCTACCTTGTAGTGGAGCGCTCCAATTAGAGCGCTCCAAATATGGGCTATATACAAGGAAGTAAAAGATCTATGACAATCGGTGTAGCAGTTATCGGTGCCGGAATGGCGGGTCGCGGTCACGCGGCGGCTTATCGCGCAGCTACCTCTTTATACGAATCAGACCTACCAGAGGTAAAGCTGGTCTCGATTGGCGACGTTAACGCCCAGTTCGGTGAAGCCGCAGCAAAGCGATTTGGTTTTGAACGCCACGACGCTGACTGGCGCAAGATTGCCGATGACCCAAACATTCATGCCGTAAGCGTTGTGGTTGCAAATAGTCTGCACCGTGAGATCGTTGAGGGCCTATTGGCTGCCGGCAAGCACGTGCTTTGTGAGAAGCCACTGTCTGACACCTTGGATGACGCCCGCGCAATGGTCGCAGCGGCAAATAACTCAAAGACAATCGCGCGCATCGGCCTAACCTTCTTGCGCAACCCAGCAATCGCCGCAATTCAGAAGATTGTTGCTTCTGGCGAGCTTGGGAAAGTTCTGCACTTCAGCGGAAACTACTGGGCTGACTACTCTTGCGATCCAATGTCGCCAATTAGTTGGCGCTACAAGGGCGGAATGGGCACTGGTGCACTAGCCGACGTTGGTTCACACATTTCTTATGTTGCTGAGTTCATTACCGGAAAGCCGTTCACTTCAGTTTCTGGTGCACGTTTTGTTACCGCGATCACCGAACGCCCAGTTCCATCTGGTGCAGTTCAGGGTCACTCGGGTGCAACCGTGAGCGACAAGATGGACACCGTTGAAAACGATGACTACGCAGGTTTCATTGCGCAGTTCGAGGACGTTGCTGGTGCAATTCAAGTTTCACGCGTAGCAGCAGGTCACCCTACTTCGCTTGAGTTCGAAGTTTACGGAGACAAGGGTGCAGCACGTTTCACGCAATCACGCAACGGTGAATTTGAACTTCTACTTAACTCTGACCCGTATGCACAGCGCGGATTCCGCACTGTGCAGGTTGGTCCAGGACACCCATACATTGCAGGCGGTCTAGCAGTAGACGCACCAGGTGTTGGTGTTGGTCAGAACGATCAGTTCTTCTTCCAGAACCGCGCATTCCTACAAGAGGTTGCCGGTCTAGCAGAAACAGCTGAGCTGCCGTTCTGCGCAAATTTCGAAGATGGTCTTCACAATATGGAAATTATCGAAGCGGTTATTCAGTCAGGCCTCAAGAGTGGCGCTAGTGCAACTGTTCCAGCAGCCGCCCCAAGTTACTTGAAGAAGCTTAAGTAATGAGACTCGGCGTATACAACGCGATCCTTCACGATCGCTCACTTCCGGAAGCCCTCAAGACCATCGCTGGTCTTGGCCTTACCGGCATCGAATTGAACTCTGGCGGATTCTTGCCAGCGAAGCACATTCCAAACATCGATCAGATTTTGGAAAGCGATGCAGCACGTGATGATTTCCTTGCAATCTTCGAGGGGACCGGCGTTGAAATCGCAGGTCTTAATTGCAACGGAAACCCGTTGCACCCTAACCCTGTTATTGGTGACAAGCACGGCAACGACGTAAAACGTTCAATCCGTTTGGCAAACCGCTTAGGACAGAACCGCGTAGTTACTATGTCTGGTCTGCCTGGAGGTGAGCCAGGTGCAAAGCAGGTGAACTGGGTAGTAAACGCCTGGAACTCAGCTGCACTTGAT
>JBEGPH010000118.1:0-2759 GCA_041181555.1 Actinomycetota bacterium
ACTCGAGACAGCAACCAACGGACAAGTTATTTCGGTTCGCTCGCACGACGTGATTGCTCGAGTTACCGCTCAGGCATCACGCCAGCCAGGACTTGCTGCAGTAACTCTCGACCTCCTCGATTTCGATGGCGACGAAATTTACTTTGCAAACGTACCTGCCCTTGCCGGCAAGACATATGCAGATGCACTACTTTCCTTCAACGAGGCTTCTGTAATCGGACTCGTAGATGACAAAGGTGTAGCTAAGGTGAACCCAAAGCAGAGCACCAAGCTCACCGCAGGCACCAAGATCATCGCAATCGCTGAAGACGACGACAAGGTTGTCTACACCGGAGTTCGCGAGGACATTGCAAACAAGAAGTACGCAGCCCGAAAGGCAATCACCCGCAAACCTGAGCACCTCTTGGTAATCGGTTGGTCTTCAATGGGCAAGTCGATCGTCGCAGAACTTTCTCAGTTCCTGCCAAAGGGATCGACCGTACACATCGTGGCCCAGAACAAGTTCGTCAAGCCTGAGGAGCTAAAGAACCTCAAGTTTGGAACCAACGTGAAGGTCACTCACGCTTCTGTAAACGGCGACATCGATGAGCTAATCGCGGCTGCTTCTGCCAAGAAGTACAACGAGATCATCGTGCTCGGTTACCGTGAGGCAATCAGTGAGGCTGAAGCGGATGCTCAGACTCTATTGACCATGCTTCAGATGAACCAGTTGTTCGATGCCAAGGGCAACGGTGTAGAGCCAACCCGCTTGGTGGCAGAAATCCTGGACGGCAGTAAGACTGAACTAGCACGAGTTGCCGCGGTGGACGACCTAGTCGTTAGCGACAACTTGGCTGCTCTTCTAATCTCGCAGATTTCAGAAAACCCAGAGCTCGCTCCGGTGTTTGATGATCTGTTCGATGCGGATGGCGCAGCGCTGAACGTGAAGCCGGTGGATCACTACGTGGCTCTTGGCAAGGAAGTTGAATACGCAGAACTAGTGGCAATTGGTCGTTCACACGGTGAGTCAGTAATTGGTTACCGCGTGGCTGCAGATGCAAAGTCGGATGCCGCTGGAGGCGTCAAGCTGAACCCGGCAAAGACCGCCAAGTTCAAGCCAGCCGCTGGTGACAACCTAATTGTTATCGGAGACGTGGAATAACAAACTTGCAAAAAGTTACCGCTAATGCCGTCAACGCCAAAAAAGCGTTGGCGGCATTAGCTGTTTCAAAGAGACAATCAGATTTAGAAAGATTTTTTAAGACTGGCCCAGGTGAGTATGGCGAAGGTGATGTATTTATCGGAGTCACTGTGCCGCAATCACGTAGCGTGGCGAAACAGTTTTTGCATATGCCGCTCAGCGAATTACAAAAACTAGCAAAATCAAAAATTCACCAGGAACGCTTTGTTGCCGAAATTATTCTGCAGAACTATTTTGAGAAGGCTAAAACAAATCAAGAGCGTAAAGAATACTTTGAAACCTGGATGAGTTGGCTATATGAAGGTTATGTAAATAACTGGGACTTAGTCGATGTAGTCGGATTTAGATTTGGAACCTATCTTCACAATCAACCGAATTACATGAAATTGCTCAATAAATTAGCTAAGTCGAAGGTGCTCTGGGAGCGACGAACCGCAATGATCTTTGCGGGCTCATTCATCAAGACCGGAAATTTTCAGCCGGCCCTGGTGATTGCCGATCAACTTATTGACGACGAGCATGACCTGATTCACAAGGCAGTTGGCTGGATGCTGCGCGAGGTGGGCAACCGCGACGTTTCTGTGCTTCGCCAATTTTTGGCGGACTATGCGGCCACAATGCCAAGAACCGCGTTGCGCTATGCGATTGAGAAACTGCCCGAGGCTGAACGCAAGCGTTGGCTGGCGGCTAAACAGCCCTAGTCGAGGTCAACAACCACGGGAACGTGGTCGCTCGGCCCTTCGCCCTTGCGCTCATTGCGGTCGATTACTGCTTTGCTCACTCGGTCGTCGAAAGATTCGTTGCCAAGGATGAAGTCGATTCGCATGCCTTCGTTTTTTGGAAAGCGCAGTTGCTGGTAATCCCAGTAGGTGTAGCCCTCTGGCACTAATGGTCGCACCACGTCCTTTAGCCCAATCTGCTCGAACGCTTCAAAGGCCTGACGCTCGGGTGCGCTTACGTGGGTGGCACCGGCAAAGAAGTCGATGTCCCAGACATCGGTGTCAAGTGGTGCGATGTTGAAATCACCCATCAGTGCAAGAGGAACTTCGCCCTCATGTTCTTGCCACTCGGCAACATTTTGGGCGAGTGCGTCGAGCCACTCGAGTTTGTATGAGTAATGCGGGTCATCGAGAGCGCGGCCATTTGGCACGTAAAGACTCCAGAGTCGCACGCCGTCAAAGGTGGCGCCGATTGCTCTGGCTTCTTCCGCCAGGTCTTTGCCGAACCCTGGCATGCCAGAAAAACCAATCTGCACATCGTCCGCCGGAATTCTGCTGGCAAAGGCAACGCCGTTCCATTGGTTTAAGCCGTGCAGGGTAACTGTGTAACCCAACTCTTCAAATGGCGCGTATGGAAATTGGTCCGGCTTGCATTTGATTTCCTGCATCGCAAGCACATCGGTTTGTGAACGTTCAAGCCAATCGGTAACTCGGCCAACGCGAGTGCGGATTGAATTTACGTTCCAAGTGGCGATGCGCATTGCTTAAGGTTATCGCCAGTTAAACTAGTCACATGACCTCAGCTCAGCATTCGCGCCTTGTAGAACTCATCAAAGAACTAGCCGTAGTTCACGGTCGCG
>JBEGPH010000119.1:0-2705 GCA_041181555.1 Actinomycetota bacterium
CCGATGGTTCCAGAGAAAAGATATGCCTCTTGGGTGACCATGACAATTGCGCGACGCAGGTCTTCGTTTGAAAGTTCACGCAAATCGATGCCATCAAGAGTGACTCGACCTTCACTCGGATCATAGAAACGAGCAATCAGCTTTGCCAAAGTGGATTTTCCAGCTCCGGTTGTGCCAACGAGTGCGATGGTTTGTCCGGCAGGAATGTGCAAATCGAAGTCGGGAAGAATTGTTGCGCCTGTGCCGTAGTGGAAATTCACTTTTTCGAAGTCGAGTTTTCCGTTGGCATCTTTAAGAGGCGTTGGGTTCTCTGGCTCAGGCACGGTTGGCTGTTCTTCAAGCACACCTGAGATTTTTTCGAGAGAAGAATTTGCCGACTGGTAGGCGTTGTAGAACATCGCCATACCTTCCATCGGATCAAAGAATCGACGAGCATACAAAATTGCAGCGGTGAGTACACCGATGCCGATGCTGCCATCCAGCACGCGGATTCCACCGATTAGGAGAACTGCGGCAACGGTAAGGTTTCCGATTCCAATTAGACCTGGATCATAGATTCCGAATAGCTGAATCACCTTGGCGTTTACCGAGCGGTAGTCCTCTACCAGTTCGCTGTATTCCTCGTTATTGCGCTTTTCCTTGCGGAATGCCTTTACGGCTCTGATGCCGGTCATGGTTTCCACGAAGTGCACGATGAGCTTGGCCGAGGCCACGCGGGTCTTACGGAAGTTGATTCTGGTGTTCTTCTGGAACCAGCGGGTCAGGAAGAACAGCGGCACCAGCGAGCACATCAACACCGCGAAGCTGCCGATATCAAGTAGGGCAAGTGCTACGGCAGTGAAAAGCATGTAGAGCATTCCGGCAACCATCTCGTTGCCGCCGGTATCCAAGAGCTCCCTGATGGAGTCGAGGTCGCTAGTCTGGCGCGAAATTACGCGTCCGGAGGTGTACTTCTCATGGAACTGCAGGCTTAGCTTTTGCGAGTGCACGAAGAGTCGGTTACGCAGGTCGTAGAGCACTCCCTGATTGGTCTTGGTTGTGTAAATCAAGAACGATGAGATCAGAGTGGCAGTTGCTGCAGCCGCGGTGATGAAAGCTGCGACAATCCAAAACAGTGGAGCGGTGTTGTTCTTCATGGCCTGCGGCAGTGCGTAGTCGATTCCGAGTGCAATAAGCCCAGGACCAACCACGCGAATCGCCTGACTCACGACAACCAAACTGACACTTACAAACAAACGCTTCTTGACCGGACGAATCAACGAGAACAACAAACGACGAGAACGGAGCTTGATTGCTTTTGACTCTTCTTTATTGAGGTCGATTTTGTCTTCGCCCTCTACTCCCTGCATGCTCATCTAGTTCACCGCCTTTTCTTCATCGAGTGAAGAAATCACGTAGCGGTAATGCTCATTGGTTGCCAGCAGCTCACTGTGTTTTCCAACCGCGGTAATTTTCCCGTTTTCCAATAGCGCAACTTTGTCGGCGAGCTGAACAGTCGAAGGACGGTGAGCAACTATCAATGCAGTCGTGCTCTTCAACACTGTGCGAAGTGCATCTTCAACCATGGCCTCGGTATCGACATCGAGCGCAGAAAGCGGATCGTCGAGCACAAGCACTTCGGGCTTTGCAGCCACCGCGCGAGCCAATGCCAAGCGCTGGCGCTGACCGCCCGAAAGACTCATGCCCTCTTCACCGATTCTGGTGTCAAGCCCTTCAGGCAATTCGTAAACGAATTGCGCCTGAGCAATTTCAAGCGCCTGCTTCAAATCAGCTTCCGTGGAATTCGGACGACCGAGCAGTACGTTGTCGCGCACACTCGCAGAAAATAGGGTGGCATCCTCAAATGCCATCGCGATGTGTTCACGAAGTTCGATTCGAGTGAGGTCACGAATGTCTACGCCGTCTAGCTCGACTGAACCGCCGGTTACTTCGTAGAGACGGCTAGCCAGAGCGGTAAGCGTGGATTTACCGCAGCCGGTGATACCGATCAGAGCCACAGACTCCCCCGGCTCCAGGGTCAGATTCACGCCGTTGAGCAGGTCTGGCTGAGACTCAGGGGCATCGGCGTAGCGGAAGTGCACGTCCTTGAAGACCAGGCGGCCCTTTGGTTGGCTCACGCTCTTCGGCTCAGCTGGGTCTTCGATTTCGATTTGTGCATCCAGCACCTCAAAGAAACGCTCCACTGCCGTCTTGGCGTCGAGGGTCATGGAGAGCAAGAAACCGACAGATTCGGTTGGCCAGCGCAGTACCGTGGCGGTGGCAAAGAAAGCCACCAATCCACCAACGGTTAGCTGCCCGCTGGCAACCAGCCAAACACCAACCAGCAGCGACAAACCAACAGCAACCTCAGGAATCAAAATCAGATAAACCCAAATGTTGGCGATAAGCCCGGCCTTCTTTAATTCAGTTGCGCGAAGACTCCAGGCATCGGTGGCAAATTTTTCGGCGAAGTAGCCACCGCGACCAAAGGCTTTCAAAACACGAATGCCGTGAACTGATTCCTCAATCGAAGTTGCCAGATCTCCGGCTTGGTCTTGGCTCTTTCGCGCAATCGCGTGATATTCCTTTTCGAACCTGAAACCGCGAATCCAAATCGGCACCGAAGTGATGAAGAAGAGCAACCCAAGAATCCAGTGAAAAGTGAACAGAACACCGAGTCCGATGATGATGGTGATGGCGTTGGCCACAAACAGAACCAAACCAAA
>JBEGPH010000120.1:0-2689 GCA_041181555.1 Actinomycetota bacterium
CAGCGCCGTCGGCGCGTTGCCGATGCCCACAATGGCGCCCTCCAGTAACCCCAGCCGCCAGGCTTTGCGCATGGCTTGCACAGCGCGGTTTTGAAAATGTAGAAACGGTTACTGCGATGGAAGAGCACTTGATGTTTGCAATTCCACAAGAGTTACGTAAAGAGTTAAAGGCTGCAGGCAAGAACTAAGCAGCGTTTTTGCGGCGAGCGAAGTATCCGCCCCAGCCGATTAGTGCACCAACAATTGACCGCACCATGTTGTGACAGAAGGCATCGGCCTGAATCTCGATTTCCACCACTCCGTTTGGCACTCGCTTGACCGTGATTTCTTGTAATTCGCGAATCGTGGTGGAGCCCTCGCGTGGCTTACAGAAGCTGGCGAAATCGTGCAGCCCGATTAGCACTTGACCGGCTTCGTTCATCGCGTCAGTATCTAACTTGCCCCAGGTCTCGAGTGTGTAGCGCGATTCGAGCGGATTCTTGGCTGCGAGTTGATCGGCTAGGCGATAGCGATACCGGCGATTGATTGCCGAGAATCTGGCGTCAAATCCGGCCGGTGCCACCGACACCCTGTTCACGCGAATATCGCTCGGAAGTACGCCGTTGAGTTTGTAGGCGATGTCATCCATTGAATCGTTGCGGCCAAGTCGCTTGAGTTGCGCGTCGGAAAGATCCATGTGCAAGACGCAGCCAACCGCGTGTACTCCGGCATCGGTGCGACCGGCAACTCGCAAACCAAAGCCGTTGTCGTCGTCGCCGAAAATCAAAGTCAGCGCTTTGATAAATTCGCCTTGAATCGTGCGCAAATCAGTTTGCTTCGACCAACCGAAGAAATCGGTGCCGTCGTAACCGAAGTCCAACCTTAAACGAGTAAACCCGTCGACTAATTCGCCAACGGGTTCGCTCATTTTTTTGAAACTTACTCTGCTGAAGTCTCTTCTGCAGGAGCTTCTGCTGCAGGAGATTCGGTAGCTTCAGCTTCAACTGCTGCTACTTCTTCTGCAACTTCTGCTGGAGTCTCTTCGACTGCAGCTGCTGGAGCAGTGGTTGCCTTGACTGCGTTAACAAGCTTGGTCTTGTTAGTTGCAGGCTTAGCGTTCACTGGCTCAAGTACTAGCTCGATAAGCGCCATAGGTGCGTTGTCGCCCTTACGGAAGCCGAGCTTGGTGATGCGGGTGTAACCACCCTGGCGGTCAGCAACCTGAGGTGCAATGTTCGCGAATAGCTCGTGAACAACTGACTTGTCGGTTAGCTGTGCGATTACACGACGACGTGCTGCAAGGTCTCCGCGCTTTGCGAAAGTGACAAGACGCTCTGCAATCGGACGAAGGCGCTTGGCCTTGGTCTCGGTGGTAGTGATCTTGCCGTGCTTGAACAACGAGGTCGCCATGTTGCGAAGCATCATGCTCTCGTGAGCTGGTCCGCCTCCGAGGCGTGGTCCCTTAGTTGGGGTTGGCATTGTTTTCTCCTATTACCTTCGGTCGAGCGGCTTAGGCCTGCTCGTCCTCGTCGTCTTCGTAGTTTGAGCTGAAGTATGCAGCTTCGAAACCTGGAACTGAGTCGCGGAACTTCAAGCCCATTGAGATGAGCTTGTCGCGAACCTCGTCAACAGACTTGCTGCCGAAGTTGCGGATGTTCATCAACTGGTCTTCTGAAAGGTTTACCAACTCTGCAACAGTGTTGATACCCTCGCGCTTTAGGCAGTTGTATGAGCGAACGGTTAGATCAAGGTCTTCGATTGGCATTGCTAGCTCAGGTGAAAGGTTTGCCTCAACTACTGCAGGACCGATCTCGATACCTTCAGCAGCTTCGTTGAGCTCCTTAGCCAATCCGAATAGTGCAACCAAAGTAGTACCCGCTGATGCAACTGCATCGCCTGGCTTCATTGACTGCTTGGTCTCAACGTCGACGATTAGCTTGTCGAAGTTGGTGTACTCACCGGCACGAGTTGCCTCGACGCGGTAAGAAACCTTTAGAACTGGTGAGTAGATCGAGTCGATTGGAATAACGTCTGCGTCTGCACCAACCATGCGGTTCTGTGAAGCCTGAACGTATCCGCGGCCGCGCTCAATGGTTAGCTGCATCTCAAACTTTGCCTTGGCATCGATGTTTGCGATTACCAACTCAGGGTTGTGAATCTCAACACCAGCAGGAACCTGGATGTCTGCAGCGGTAACCTGACCGGCACCGTTCTTGATTACGTGAGCAACAACTGGCTCATCGTTTTCGCTTGAAACAACAAGTTCCTTGATGTTCAAGATGATCTCGGTAACGTCTTCCTTCACACCTTCGATGGTCTGGAATTCGTGGCGTACACCAGCGAAACGCACGTTGGTAACTGCTGCACCTGGAATAGATGAAAGCAAGGTACGACGTAGTGAGTTTCCTAGGGTGTAACCGAAGCCTGGCTCTAGTGGCTCAAGTGTGAAACGTGAGCGGTTAGATGATAGAACTTCTTCGTTTAGTGTTGGACGCTGCGCAATTAGCACTATTTGTTCCTTTCACATAGACATCCGCTATTTGATGTCCAGTATTTTGTCCTCGCAGTGGCCACTGCGAGGGGTGTTGCTTGGGTTGTTGCGAGTTTCGAGAAACTGTTTTTGAAAATAATTAGACGCGGCGGCGCTTTGGTGGACGACATCCGTTGTGAGCCTGTGGGGTCACGTCAGAGATCGAACCAACCTCAAGAC
>JBEGPH010000121.1:0-3146 GCA_041181555.1 Actinomycetota bacterium
GATCACTGCGGCTACCTGCCAAAGCTGGTCAAAGATGGCTTTTCGGGCAAGGTTCACGTAACCGAATACACCGCCAAACTGGCCGAAGTTATCTTGCTCGACTCAGCACGAATCCAAACCGAAGACGCTGCCTGGGCGGCCAAAAAAGGCTTCTCCAAGCACAATCCACCAAAAGCACTCTACGAAGAAGCCGATGCCCAAAAGGCCGTCGAGGCATTTCAGGTGGAGGACTATGGCACTCGGGTGAAGGTGGCAGAAGATTCCTTTGTTACTTTCCACCCAGGGGGGCACATTCTTGGCTCATCATTTGTCGAAGTTGAGTTTTTTGGCAAGCGCCTGTTGTTTACCGGAGACCTTGGCCGTGCAGAGCATCCGTTGCTAAGAGCGCCAGCGGCGATTCCAGCCGGAAAATTTGACGCCATCATTACCGAATCAACTTATGGTGATCGTGAACACGAGCCAACCACTACAAATTTTGAAGACGCAATAAATCGAACCATTGCCCGTGGTGGCTCGGTGCTGATTCCGGCCTTTGCAGTAGACCGAACCGAAGTGATTTTGGTTCGACTTCGCGAATTGGTAGAACAGGGCAAGATCCCGAACCTCCCGGTTTACGCGGATTCACCGATGGCGCTCAAGGCATTGGACTTCTACCGCAAAGCAATCGACGAAGCATCGCCTGAGATCCGTGACGACATTGTTGCGATTTGGAAAAATAAAGATCCCTTTGATGCCGGCAATCTCCATCAACTAATGACCGTTGAAGAATCTAAAACGGTAAATAATCCAACTACCCCATGCATCATCATTTCTGCATCGGGTATGGGCACCGGTGGGCGAGTGGTTCATCACTTGCGCGATATGCTTCCGAACCCAAAGCACACTGTCATCCTGGTCGGATATCAGGCGATAGGTACTCGTGGTCGCAGTCTTGCCGACGGCGCAGAGGAAGTAAAGATGCACGGAGAGTTTGTTCCGGTTAAGGCTTCCGTCGAGCAGGTGCAATCATTCTCGGTTCACGCTGACGCCAACGAACTGATTGCTTGGTTGCAAACTGCCAATCCAAAACCTGGCCGGGTATTCGTTGTTCACGGCGAAGCTGGCGCCGCCGACGTATTCAGCGATCGCATTCACAGCCAGCTTTTGGTTGAAAGCAAAGCACCGAAACTCGGCGAGCGAATCGTCCTATAAAACAAAGGGTCTAATACCCTTAACCAATGCGCAAAAGTTCCCTGGCACTCGTCTCTGCCGCACTAGTCATGGCAGTCTTGCCCGCCTCTGGAGCGCTAGCGGCCGACCCGACTCCGAGTCCATCGCAATCTCAGTCGCCGACTCCGGTGGTCAGCGCGACACCTACCCCTACGTCAACGCCAACCCCAACGCCAACCCCAAATAAGCCGCACAGCTGCAGTATTCGCGAGGCTGCCAGCTCTAAGAATTTGGCTTATTTCTACGGGTACGCGATGAACGCCAGGACCGGCGAGGTTTATCTCAACATTCGTGGCGACCAGCAGACCCCTTCGGCCTCGGTGCTAAAAGTGGTTACCGCCGCGGCTGCAATAAGCACTTTGCCGGTTGATTACTCAGCTACTACTACAGTGCTAACTTTGCCCAACGAACCTGGAACGATTGTTTTGCGCGGTGGTGGCGACCACACTCTCTCAAGATTGACCCCACCCTCGTACACAACTTACAAAAAACCAGCGAAGCTCAAGGAACTAGCAGACTCGGTAATCGCCACTTTGCCGGCGGGAACGCAAATTACAAAAATTATTTTGGATGCTTCGTTCTTTGATCAGCCGGCCTGGAATACAGCTTGGAAGGCTAGCGACCGCACCAATGGTTACATGTCTTTAATTACGGGTTTGCAAGTGGATTCTGATCGAGCTAATCCAGACCTCACCGATGTCAAGTACAGCGGCACCAGAAGCACCAATCCTGTGCTTTCAGCCGGAAAATATTTCCGCACAGCACTTGGAGAAATCGCGAAAACCGCAGCTTTAGTTGAAGCCAAAACACCGAAAGATGCTGTTGAAGTTAAGTCAGTGAAATCTCAGCCGATTACAGTTTGGCTGGATCACGCTCTCAAGTATTCAGATAACACCGAGACCGAGTTCATTGCAAAGCACACTCTAAAGTTTCTGGGTAAATCCACGAGTTATAAAAACATTCAGGCCATGGCCGTTGCTGCGCTGAAGAAATTAAGGATCCCAAGTAAGAGCTTGGTAATGTTCGATGGTTCTGGCCTTGCGCAGGGAGATCGAGTTACTGCCAAGCTCATCACCCAAATCATGGCCAAGGCCGCAGACCAAACATCGCCGCTTGCCTCGATGCTGGGATACCTGCCGGTCAGCGGTGTTTCGGGAACGTTATCGGCACGCTTCAATGGTGCAAGCAAGGCGGCAAGGGGAGCTGTCTATGCCAAGTCCGGTTACATTCCTGGTCTTTACAGTCTTGCCGGGGTAGTGATGGCCAAAGATGGCACGCCAATTGCATTTGCAGCGTTCTCACGCGAGGCCGGTGGAAAGACTCTCTACTACAGCGCTCGTGCAGCTCACGATGCAATTGCCGCACGACTTTATGAGTGCGGCGCAGGAAGCTACTACTAGTCGTTAGCTCGCTTGCTCTTTTTGGTGACCCAAATCGCAGAGCCGAGAATCAACAATCCAAGTTCGAGTGGCGTGTTGTCGTTCGCATTCACATCGTCGGCAGTCGAATAGGCAATCGCGCTTGGATCGTCCACCGGCATTGGCGCAATCAAGAGTCTTGGGCAGTTGTTTAGTGCATCGGAAGGGATATCCGCTCCGGCTCGACCCGAAACATTAAATTTGTAAGAACCCTCAGCTGGATGTCCATCGTTTGAAACTGAATGCCAGTCAACGGTGTATTCACCTGCTTCGCCCGCGATTGTGCGAGCAGTGAGCGATGAACCCATTGGACTCAAGCAACCAATGTCTTGCTTTTCACCTTTTTCATTGGTCACAACAATTTCGAAACCATCAGTGCCGTTTGTGGTGAGAACTTCTTCGTTAAATGTAATGTTCAAATCTATGATTCCGGCTTCAACGGTTGAGCCTGCCTCAGGGGAGACGCTGACAACCTCGTCGTGGGCAAATGCTGCGGAAGCGCCGACTAGGTTTGCCGAA
>JBEGPH010000122.1:0-2584 GCA_041181555.1 Actinomycetota bacterium
GATTAGGCTCCGAAGTTGTCAAACTTCCTAGATGAAGTCTAAGCCAGGCAAGGGAACTAGCGCAACCGAGGGTTTCTTCCAATAGGCTTAAGCCATGCCTGACTTCCCAAGAATTTCAAAGCGCATTGGCGCGATTGCCGAATCTGCCACCCTCAAGGTGGATGCCAAAGCTAAGTCACTTCAGGCCGCAGGTCGTCCGGTCATTTCATACGCAGCCGGCGAGCCAGACTTCGCTACCCCGGCACACATCGTCGAAGCCGCGCTAGCCGCGGTTAAAGACCCGAAAAACCACCGTTACACCCCGGCAATTGGTCTGCCAGACCTCCGCGAGGCCATTGCCGCCAAGACTTTGCAGGATTCGGGCACCGAGATCTCGGCCGCCCAGGTGGTAGTGACCAACGGCGGTAAGCAGGCGGTTTACCAGGCTTTTGCCACCATCGTCGACCCGGGCGACGAGGTTTTGATGCCTACCCCGTTCTGGACCACCTACCCTGAGGCCATTCGCTTGGCCGGCGGTGTGCCAATCGAGGTTTTCGCCGGCGCCGACCAGAACTACCTGGTCACAGTGGAGCAGCTGGAGGCTGCCCGCACCCCGAAATCTAAGGTTTTGCTCTTTGTGTCGCCGTCAAACCCGACCGGTTCGGTTTACACCCGCGAACAGACTGAAGCGATTGGCCGCTGGGCCTGGGAAAACGGTCTTTGGGTCATCACCGACGAGATTTACCAGAACCTCACCTACGACGGACTTAAAGCCACCTCGATTACCGAGGCCGTGCCAGAGCTGATCGATCGCACCATTTTGGTCAACGGAGTTGCCAAGTCTTACGCGATGACCGGTTGGCGTTTGGGCTGGATGGCCGGCCCTCTTGATGCCATGAAGGCTGCCGGCAACTTGCAGTCGCACCTCACCTCAAACGTTTCTAACATTTCTCAGCGCGCAGCGATTGCTGCACTTACCGGACCACAAGACGAAGTTCACGCAATGCGTGATGCCTTTGATCGTCGCCGCAAAGTGGCAGTGGCAGAGCTCAACAAGATCCCTGGTTGGATTGCACCGACACCTCAGGGTGCGTTCTATGTTTACTCGGATGTTCGCGGACTACTCGGACGCGAGTGGGGCGGCAAGATGATTCACACTTCTTTGGAGCTTTGCGATTACATTCTCGACGCTGCCGAAGTTGCACTTGTGCCTGGTGAAGCGTTCGGTCCATCTGGTTATGTGCGATTGTCTTACGCACTAGGTGATGCACCTTTGGTTGAAGGCATTCAGCGCCTGCAAAACCTTTTCAAGTAATTAAATAATTACTGGTTCAGGTGCGAGGTTAATTCCAAAAGTGGCGGCAACGCGTTCCTGAATAAATCGTGCCAGTTCTAATACTTCTTTTGCGCTCGCGCCACCGCGATTGGTAATCGCAAGTGCGTGCTTGGTTGAAACTCCAGCTTTTGAAGATCCGAGTTGCAAACCTTTTCTAATTCCACTGTGCTCGATTAACCAGGCTGCAGAAAGTTTTACCTGCGTGCCATCTTCATCAACATCCCAGCGTGGTGCGTCTTCCGGAAGTGCTCTTGCGAAACTAGCACTCACAATTGGGTTGGTGAAAAAACTTCCGCAGCTATGGGTGTCGAAGTCACCCTCGTTCAACACCATGCCTTTGGCAGCACGTTGCTCAAGTACTTCGATACGACGACTTTTCATAAGCGCAGTTGAACCTGCTGGAAGATCAGCGAGAAGTTGAAACTCAACCCAAATGATGACTCCGGTTTTTCCGCGCTTAAGCACGCTGTCGCGATAACCAAATTCCAAGTCAGCTTTTTCTAGAGTCTCAAGCTCTCCGGTTTCGTAGTCGAGAAATTCGCATCGCACGAATGTGTCGGCAATCTCCTGCCCGTAGGCGCCGATGTTTTGCACCGGAGCCGCACCAACAGTGCCAGGAATTCCGCTAAGCGACTCCATTCCTGCCAAGCCGTGATTCACGGCATAAGCAACAAGGTCGTCCCAGTTTTCACCGGCCTGCACGCGAAGGTGCCCCTGAGCAACTCTCTCAATGCCTTTGGTTTCAACCTTGATAACGTGCAAATTTGCCGGATCATCGTTGATAACCACATTGCTTCCGCCGCCGAGAATCAACCAGTCCTCTCCGGTCGACCAAATATCTTTTGCAGCTTCGATAAGTTCTTCGCGAGTGTGCGCCACCCGCAACTCGGCCGGCTCGCCGCCAACTCGAATCGTGGTGAACTCACTCAGGTTTGACATTAGATACGTACGCGAGCCTGTGCTTTACCAAGTACCGCGGTTTCATTGAAGACTGTCGAAATGTCTACGCGCGCCGTGCTGTTTTCGGCGTCGATCTCACCAATCTTTCCGCTGATGGTCAGCACTGCACCATCAATTGGATCAACAACAACCGGCTTTGTAAAACGCACACCGTAGTCAATGATGCGACCTGGATCGCCGACCCAATCGACTACCACCTGAATCGCTGCACCCATGGTGAGCATTCCGTGTGCAAGCACACCGGGTAGCCCTACCGAGGCAGCAAAATCATCGCGATAGTGAATCGGATTGAAATCTCCAGAAGCACCG
>JBEGPH010000123.1:0-2547 GCA_041181555.1 Actinomycetota bacterium
TTGGCACGTAAAGACTCCAGAGTCGCACGCCGTCAAAGGTGGCGCCGATTGCTCTGGCTTCTTCCGCCAGGTCTTTGCCAAATCCTGGCATTCCTGAGAAACCAATCTGCACATCTTCGGCTGGGATGCGATGGGCAAATGCAACACCGTTCCACTGATTCAAGCCGTGCAGCGTGACCGTGTAGCCAAGCTCTTCAAAAGGTGCATATGGAAACTGGTCGGGCTTGCACTTAATTTCTTGCATTGCAAGTACATCGGTTTGTGAACGCTCCAACCAATCGGTAACTCGTCCGACTCGAGTGCGGATTGAATTCACGTTCCAGGTGGCGATGCGCATTGCTTAAGGTTATCGCCAGTTAAACTAGTCACATGACCTCAGCTCAGCATTCGCGCCTTGTAGAACTCATCAAAGAACTAGCCGTGGTTCACGGTCGCGTCACTCTATCTAGCGGTATTGAAGCTGATTACTATGTCGATCTTCGCCGTGCCACTCTTCATCACGAGGCTGCACCGCTAATTGGTCAGGTAATGCTCGATATGCTCGATGCCGCAGGGATTACTGACTTCGACGCTGCAGGTGGGTTGACCATGGGAGCCGATCCGGTCGGCACCGCAATTCTTCATCAGGCTGCAGCGCGCGGCCGCAAGATTGATGCCTTCGTGGTGCGTAAGGCTGCCAAGGCACATGGAATGGGTCGCCAAGTAGAAGGCCCATCGGTTGAGGGCAAGCGCGTGATTGTTGTGGAAGACACCTCGACCACTGGCGGATCACCTCTAACCGCCGCCAAGGCCCTAGAAGAAGCTGGCGCCATCATCGTTGCCGTTGCCACAGTTGTCGACCGTGACACCGGAGCGCAAAAAGTTATCGAAGATGCTGGCTACCGCTACCTGTCAGCGGTGAGCCTAGATGACCTCGGTCTCCGCTAAAAAATCTCGCACTCCCTTCGTGTTGCTAGAACTTAGCAATGCGTTTGGACTGCTCTCGGCGTCGATGGTTTTCATCACGTACCCGTGGCTTACCTTGCAAACCACAGGTTCATCTGCGAGCGCCGGTTTGGTGGTTGCACTCACTTCAATTCCAGGCCTATTGCTATCGCCAATTGCTGGATCACTCATCGACAAAATTGGTCGTCGACGTTCTGGATACCTAAGCGAGTTTCTGAATTTCGCAACTGCGCTTTTGTTGCCACTTGTCGCGATGCTGATGAAGGTTGATTTGACCGTACTCATCATCCTTGGATTGATTCGTTCTTTCTTGGTTTTCGGTGGGCCATCTGCTCGTAAGTCACTCGTACCTGATGTAGCCGATCGTGCCGGCATGACTCTGGAACGTGCCAACTCAATTCACGAGTCAATCGCAGGTGCCGGATTTGCTATCGGTCCTGCCTTTGCAGCACTTTTGATTTCTTGGATAAACGCGTACAACACCTTTTATGTCATTGCGTTTTTTGGTTTGGTGTCGGCATTGTTCGCATGGCTAATTCGAGTGCACGAAAAACATGAAGCGCATGACGAATCTGCCGGCAAAGGATTCTTGCACTTTGCCACTCAGGGATTTCGTGTTTTGTTTAAAACCCCTTCGGTTTTAATTTTGATGATTGCGTTTTTGTCGCTCTCAATGATTTACCTTCCAACCGAAATGGTTATTCTGCCGAGGTATTTCAACGAGACAAATAATCCCGCGGGCCTTGGCATAATTCTCTCGGCAATGGCCTTCACCGCTGGCTTTATGTCGTTGATGTTTGAATGGGTTGCAAAGCGCCTCAGCTTTAGCAACATCATGCGCGTTGCATTGCTAGGTGTTGCCGCAACCGTTGTGGGGATGTCGTTCTTGCCTCCATTCTGGGTGCTACTGACAGTGGGCCTTGCACTTGGAGTGTTCTGGGGTCCGCTTGGACCTCTGCTAAACACCGTGATTCAGCGCAAGGTGCCAGCCAACATGCGTGGCCGAGTGTTCAGCTTGGAAATGACTATTTGGACAGGCGGTCCGATGATCAGCATGGTGATTGCCGGTGCTGCGCTTGACTGGTTCGGCGTACAGCCGGTCTATTTTGCGGTGGCCGCTTTAACAATGTTGGCGGCACTTCTGGTGTCGTTTAACAAACGGGTGCCAGAACTGAATACCGCCGAATACCAGGACTAACTGCCATGCGAGAATAGAAGAATGACTCATACACAGACCGCAACCATTCAAACCAACCACGGAGCCATCAAGATCAACCTTTTTGGCAACGAGGCACCTGTGACTGTTAAAAACTTCGTAGACCTTGCCACTGGAGCAAAGACCGGCAAGCCGTTCTACAACGGCACAATTTTTCACCGCATTATCTCTGGGTTCATGATTCAGGGTGGCGACCCAACTGGCACTGGCCGTGGTGGCCCAGGTTACATGTTTGACGACGAACCACACCCAGACCGTCACTTCGGCGAGCCGTACATGTTGGCAATGGCAAACGCTGGTCGTAACTTTGATGGTTCAGGAACCAACGGATCACAGTTCTTCATCACCGTTGCTGAGACTCAGTACCTTCACGGAAAGCACACCGT
>JBEGPH010000124.1:0-2516 GCA_041181555.1 Actinomycetota bacterium
TACGTAATTGTTAAAGCAGATGCGGGTGCCATGGGCGGAAGCGCATCCGAAGAATTTCTTTCACCTTCGCCAATCGGTGAAGACACTTTTGTTCGCTCTGAAGGTGGATACGCTGCAAACGTCGAGGCAGTAAAGACAGTTGCGCCGGCAGTCAAGTCGATTGACAATCTTCCGGAAGCTGAAGTACTCGACACTCCAAACACTCCGACCATCGAATCGTTGGTGGAGTACTTCAACGCTCAGCATGGCAAGCAAATAACGGCAGCAGACACATTAAAGAATGTGGTGCTTGCGCTTACCTCACCTGAGGGCAAGCGTTCAATCGTCATCGTTGGAATTCCAGGTGATCGCGAAGTAGACACCAAGCGAGCAGAAGCTGCATTCGGTCCAAACGAGGTTGAGCCTGCTACCGATGCAGATTTCGAAAAGTATCCGCAACTGATCAAGGGATACATCGGCCCGGTAAAGATCGAAGGTGTTCGCTACCTGGTTGATCCACGAGTCGTCGACGGCACTTCGTGGGTTACCGGTGCAAACGAAAAGGGTAAGCACGTTTACGGTTTGGTTGCCGGTCGCGACTTCGTGGCCGATGGCACAGCAGACATCGCCGAGGTTCGAGAGGGCGATGCCTCGCCTGATGGATCCGGTCCGTTGCACCTGGCTCGAGGTATCGAAATTGGTCACGTGTTCCAACTCGGCCGCAAATACGCAGAAGCACTTGGGCTTCAGGTACTCGACGAGAACGGCAAGCTAGTTACCGTAACCATGGGTTCCTACGGCATCGGCGTCACCCGTTTGGTTGCGGTTTTGGCCGAAGCAAACCGCGACGACAAGGGCCTCATCTGGCCCGAAGCTGTTTCACCTGCTGATGTTTACATTGTGGCTGCCGGCAAGGACGACCACATTTATGAGGCTGCTGAAAAGTTGGCCGCAGAGTTTGAAGCCGCTGGCAAGTCAGTCATTCTCGACGACCGTCAAAAGGTCAGCCCGGGAGTAAAGTTCAGCGACGCCGAGTTGGTCGGTGTGCCTCACGTGGTGATTTGCGGCAAGGGCTTGGAAAACGGAGAAGTGGATCACTGGAATCGTCGCTCTGGCGAACGACGTGCTCTGCCGCTAAACTCGGTCGTGCAAGAGCTTCATTTATAACTAACTATCGGCCGGGAGGCAGCGCTCATGGATATCGACCTCGGAGTACTGCGACTAATCGAGCGCGAAAAAGAAATCCCATTTGCCGAACTAGTTTCAATCATCGAAGCAGCCATTCTCGCTGCATACTTCAAGCACGTTCACGAAGATCCTAAAGAGCACCACGCGCGCGCAGTTTTGGATCAAAAAACCGGACACGTGCAAATTTTTGAAATTGTTCGCGATGCCGAAACAGAAGAAACATCTGAAAAAGATGTAACCCCAGAAAACTTTGGCCGAATTGCAGCACACTCGGCAAAGCAAGTAATTGCCACCCGACTTCGCGACATCAATGACGAAGGCTTGCTTGGCGAGTTCAAGGGCAAAGAGGGCGACATCGTCACCGGTGTGATTCAGCAGGGACCACGCCCTTACATGATTCACGTGGACCTCGGCACTATCGAAGCATTGCTCCCGCCGGAAGAGCAGGTGCCTGGCGAAGACTACTCACACGGTAAGCGAATTCGTGTTTTGGTCACCAACGTAACCAAGGGCACTCGCGGTCCACAGGTCACAGTTTCTCGCACACACAAAACTTTGGTGCGTAAATTGTTTGCACTTGAGGTGCCGGAAATTGCCAACGGCCAGGTGGAAATTGTTCAGGTGGCTCGTGAAGCCGGTCACCGCACCAAGATTGCTGTACGCGCCCACGAAGCAGGAATCAATGCCAAGGGTGCCTGCATCGGAGAATTGGGTCAGCGCGTCCGCGCGGTTCAGGCCGAGCTCAACGAAGAGAAGATCGACATCGTCGACTACAACGCAGATATCTGTGAATTTGTCAGCCAGGCGCTCTCGCCGGCTAAGGTTTCCAGCGCCTACATCATCAACCCGGGCGACCCAAAGGCCACCGGGGAGGCCAAGGCGCCGCACGTGCGAGCACTCGTGCCGGATTACCAGCTCTCGTTGGCTATCGGTAAAGAGGGTCAGAACGTTCGTTTGGCTGCAAAACTCACCGGCGCCAAGATCGACGTGCAGCCGGAGAGCATCCTAGAGGGCGACGAGTAAAAGTCACCCTGACTTAAGGGCGAGCCTCGGGTTAGAATGAATCCAGTTAGAACCTGTGTTGGCTGTCGCCAGCAAGACAATCGAGCAAATCTATTGCGAGTGGTCGCTAATTCAGATGAATTAGTTTTTGATCCATTAGCTTCGATGCCCGGTCGTGGCGCTTGGGTACATCAACAGTGTTTGCAGCTAGCTCAAGATCGCGGTGCATTTGCCCGGGCTTTGCGAGAGGCAAAAACAGGACTTTCACTTAATAAAGAACAGGCAGAAATGATGTTGGCAAAAAATGAGTAGCTCGAAATGAGCCTCCTAAAGCTTTAACGGCCTGC
>JBEGPH010000125.1:0-3920 GCA_041181555.1 Actinomycetota bacterium
CGTTCGCTCTTGGCTCGCGCTCGCGGGCTGGAGACACCAGAAGATGGTTATGCCGGCGATTACATAAATGAGATTGCTGAACGCGTGCTCGCCGAAACCGCAGAAGATATCTTGGCGCTTCCCGACGACCAGGCTCAGGAAAAATTCCGTGCCGCAGGTGTTGAACTAATGTTCCAGGAAATTCGCGAATCACTTCACGATTTTGGCGTGGACTTCGATGTGTACTTTCATGAGAACTCGCTCTACGAATCTGGCGCTGTACAAAAAGCAATCGACCGTCTTCGCTCACTTGGCCACATCTTCGAAGAAGATGGAGCAACCTGGTTGCGATCTTCATCATTCGGAGACGACCGTGATCGAGTCATTATCAAATCTGACGGCGACGCCGCGTACATCGCCGGCGACCTCGCCTATTACCTAGACAAACGCAATCGTGGTTTTGACCAGTGTATTTACATGCTTGGTGCCGATCATCACGGATACGTACCTCGAATGATGGCCATGTGTGCTGCATTTGGCGATGAGCCAGGTAAGAATTTGGAAATCCTCATCGGACAGATGGTTAACCTTGTAAAAGATGGCGAACCAGTTCGCATGTCAAAGCGTGCGGGCACTGTGGTAACCATGGAAGACCTTGTTGGTTATGTCGGAGTCGATGCAGCGCGCTACGCATTGACACGTTCGTCGATTAATTCTTCGCTCGATATTGATCTAGAAATTTTGCAGAAGAAGACCAACGACAATCCGGTCTTCTATGTTCAATACGCTCAGGCTCGCACCAAGCAGGTGGAGAAAAACGCTGTATCGCTAGGTGTCGACACCAGCAGCTTTGAGCCTAGCCTTTTGACTCACGAATCTGAAAGTGAGCTACTAGCCAAGCTCAGCGAGCTACCGCGCGTTGTTGCTCAGGCTGCGGAGTTCCGAGAACCGCACCGCGTGGCTCGCTATCTAGAAGAAGTGGCCGGTAGCTACCACCGCTGGTACGACAACTGCCGCGTGACTCCGCTATCTGGCGGGGAAGTAGAGCCGATTCACCGCACTCGACTATGGCTGAACAATGCCGCGGGAATTGTGCTTCGCAATGGTTTGAAACTGCTCGGTGTATCTGCCCCGGAGAGGATGTAACCAATGGCTAACCCGCTTGCTGCCGATTGGCTAGAAGAACCAACCGACGTCAACGCAATTGACACTCGAGTTTGGCCTCGCCACTTTGTGCGTCAGGCTACCGGTGAGTGCACCATCGCCGGAGTAAGCGTGCGCGATCTCGCCGCACAATTTGGCACACCGCTTTATGTGATTGACGAAGATGATTTCCGTGCACGTGCAGTAGCGGTCAAGAATGCTCTGCAGTCTGTTGCGCAATCGATTGGCACAGAGGCAAAGGTTTATTACGCAAGCAAGGCGTTCATGTCTACAGAAATTGCCGCCTGGATTAACGAGGTTGGGCTAAACATCGACGTCGCGAGCGGCGGAGAACTTGCCGCTGCGCTTGCAGGTGGAATTGATGCATCACGTATCGGAGTACATGGAAACAACAAGTCAACGCGCGAAATTGCACGTGCTGTTTCTGTAGGCGTTGGTGCAATTGTTATTGATAGCGAAATTGAAATCGAGCGTATTGCTGCAGCGGCAACCGCTCAAGACAAAGTGCAAAAAGTTCGCCTTCGCGTGAACATCGGAGTGCATGCCAACACACACGATTTCTTGGCTACCGCTCGCGAAGATCAGAAATTCGGCGTTTCTATTTCTGATGCAATTTCTTTGGTCGCGAAGATTCGCTCGCACTCACACCTCGAGTTCATCGGATTCCACTCGCACATCGGTTCTCAGATTCACGCCAAGGAAGGATTCGTTGAATCCGTAAAGCGCTTGATCAAACTTCACGCCGAGGTGTCTAAAGGCGGCGAGATTCCCGAACTAAACCTTGGGGGTGGCTTCGGAATTAACTACAAACCGGCAGATGATGCACCTGGCATTCACGAATTTGCTGAGGCACTGGCAGTTGCGGTCAAGGTGGAATGTCACAAGCACGGAATCAAGGTTCCTGTTCTGGCCTTCGAACCTGGTCGCGTGATAGCCGGTAACCCAGGTGTGACTCTGTATACGGTTGGCACTATCAAAGACGTTCAGGTCTCTGAAGCCGATGCGGTTCGCAAGTACGTCTCTATCGATGGTGGTATGAGCGACAACATGCGACCAGCCTTGTACCAAGCCGATTACCACGCCATTCTGGCTTCTCGATCAACCAATGCCGAGCCTGCGCTGGCTCGCGTGGTGGGCAAACACTGCGAAAGCGGCGACATCGTGGTGCGCGAGGATTACCTACCGAGCGACATCGCGCCAAGCGACCTCGTTGCCGTGGCTGCAACCGGTGCCTACTGCTACTCAATGTCGAATAATTACAACTTTTTGACCAAGCCTGCCGTCGTCGGAGTTCGAGAAGGACAGGCCAAACTTATTATTCGGGCCGAAACCGAGGCAGACTTGTTTACCAGGGATGTCCGCTACCAAGCGACTCGTCCACTGCGCGTTGCGCTATTGGGGGCTGGCTCGGTCGGTGCTCAGGTTGCCCGCCTACTTATTGAGAACAAAGCTGAGCTTGCGGCACGTGTTGGTGCCGAGCTAGAACTCGTCGGTATTGCAGTTCGCGATCTAAAGTCGAAGCGTGCCGAGGGTGTGCCAGCTGAATTGCTAACCACCGATGCTGAAGCACTCATTCTCAGTGCCGACATTGTGATCGAAGTAATGGGTGGAATCGAACCTGCGCGCACATACATCTTGCAGGCGCTAAATTCTGGCAGCGATGTAATAACTGCCAACAAAGCACTGCTCGCTACACACGGAACTGAATTGTTCGACACTGCTGAGCAGGTTGGTGCACAACTTTATTTTGAGGCTGCAGTTGCAGCGGCTATTCCTATCATTCGTCCGCTTCGCGAATCGCTAGCTGGCGACAAAGTCACCCGTGTCATGGGAATCGTAAATGGTTCGACCAACTACATTCTCGACCGCATGGATACCGCAGGCATCTCACTTGAAGAGGCGATGGCGGAGGCAACCAAACTCGGTTACCTAGAGGCCGATCCAACTTTGGATGTTGAAGGTTACGACGCTGCACAAAAGGCTGCGATCTTGGCATACCTTGCTTTCCACACCGAAGTGCCAATCGAAAAGGTTTATCGCGAGGGAATGACCAAGGTCACCCCGGAGCAAATCAAAGCGGCTCAGCGCGACGGTTATGTCATCAAGTTGCTTGCAATCGCCGAACGTTTGTCTGCCGACAAGCACGGAGAAGAGGGTGTCTCGGTTCGTGTTTACCCAACACTGATTCCGCGTACCCATCCGCTTGGTTCGGTGCATGGCGCATTCAACGCGGTATTCGTCGAAGCCGAAGCTGCCGGACAGCTGATGTTCTATGGAGCAGGCGCAGGCGGCACCCAGACCGCAAGTGCCGTGCTTGGAGACTTGGTCAGCGCCGCGAAGCGCCACGTTGCCGGTGGCCCAGGTCTTGCCGATTCGGTGCATGCCAACCTTCCGATTCTTTCGATTGATCGAATTCACACCCGCTACCAAATCACATTGGTGGCAACCGATGAGCCAGGTGTGCTTGCCAAGATTGCCAACCTGTTCGCCGCCAACGATGTATCAATCGAGTTTGTCGAGCAGATGCCGGTAGCCGGTCGCAATGCAGCGATGTTGGAAATTGGAACTCACGAAGCAACCGATGCGGCATTGCAGCATGTGGTCGAGGCTCTCTCCGCTAGTGATGCGGTCGAATCAATTACTTCAGTTATCCGAGTAGAAGGAATCTAATGGCACATCAGTGGCGCGGAGTTATTCGCGAATACATCGATCGTCTTGACATCAGCAAAGACAACCCAATCATCACGCTTGGTGAAGGTGGCACTCCGCTGGTAGAA
>JBEGPH010000126.1:0-3028 GCA_041181555.1 Actinomycetota bacterium
GCTGGGATACCAGGACTCGAACCTAGAACAAAGGAACCAGAAACCTTCGTGTTGCCAATTACACCATATCCCAATGGTTGCGCCCCTAGGAGGGCAACTTCACTATCTTACTAGCCACTCGCCCTTAGGCAAAAGCCCTCAAGCGGGAGACAGTCTCGGCCTTGCCCAGAATCTCCATCGACTCAAACAGCGGCGGCGAAATACGACGGCCCGAGATTGCGGTGCGAAGCGGACCAAAGGCCACGCGTGGCTTTAGCTCCATCTTCTCGATCAAGACTGCATTGAGCACCTGCTGAATGTGCTCGGTCTTGAATTCTGCCTCGGCTACTGCCTCAAGTGCATCGGCCGAAACGTGTGCAATCTCAGCTGCATTATCTGGCAAGCCGTTCCGAGCATCGTCTTCAATCACAATCTCGCCAGCACTCTTAAATAAGAACGCCAGCAGGTCCGGTGCTTCACCCAGAACCGTGATGCGCTCCTGAATCAGCGGAGCAGCGGCGTTCAAAATTGCATCTTCTTCTGCAGAAACCGTCTTGCCCAAAACTCCAGCACTCTGCAGGTAAGGAACAATACGACTCTTGAAGTCGTCGGCGGCGAGCAATCGAATCTGCGATGCGTTAATCGCATCGGCCTTTTTCTGATCGAAGCGAGCCGGGTTTGGATTTACGTTGGCAACATCAAACGCCGCTACGAATTCGTCGAGCGAGAAAACGTCGCGATCTGCTGAAAGACCCCAGCCCAACAAAGCCAAGTAATTCAAGAGACCCTCTGGAATAAATCCGCGGTCGCGGTGGTGGAAGAGGTTACTCTCGGGGTCGCGCTTGGAAAGCTTCTTGTTGCCGTCGCCCATTACGAATGGAAGGTGACCAAACTGCGGAATGAACTTTGTAATTCCCGCTTCATACATCGCGTTATAGAGCGCGATCTGTCGAGGAGTCGAAGACAACAGGTCTTCACCGCGAAGCACGTGAGTGATTCCCATCAACGCATCGTCAACCGGGTTTACCAATGTGTACAAAGGCTGACCGTTTGGACGAACGACTACGAAGTCTGGAAACGATCCTGCCGGGAAAGTAATCTCGCCGCGCACTAGATCGGTAAAGGTGATGTCTTGGTCTGGCACACGCAGACGCAGTGCCGGTGATCGACCCTCGGCGATATAAGCAGCGCGCTGCTCAGCAGATAACTCGCGCTCCGAATTGTCGTAACCCAGCTGCACGGCACGGCCGGCAGCCTTGTTGCGGGCGTCGATTTCCTCGGCGTTTAGAAAGCTTTCGTAGATGTGGCCAGAAGCCTTTAGCTTCTCGATTACCTCTAGGTAGATGTGCTTGCGCTCACTCTGTCGGTATGGCTCGTTTGGGCCACCAACGCCAACACCCTCGTCCCAGTTGAGCCCCAACCAACGCAGGCCATCGAGGATCATCTCGAACGACTCTTCGCTGTCGCGCTCGGCATCGGTGTCTTCAATACGGAAGACGAACTTACCGCCGGTGTGACGAGCGTATGCCCAGTTGAACAGCGCGGTACGGATCAACCCAACGTGCGGGGTGCCAGTAGGCGAAGGGCAAAAGCGCACGACTACATCGGCGCCAGACGCGGTAGTAAAAGGTGCAGTAATTAGTGACATCAGAGCAAGTCTAGTTAGAGCACGTGCGAAATCAGAGTGCCGATGCCCTCTACCTCGCACTCAATCACGTCGCCGAGCTGAATGCGAGCCACTCCAGCCGGAGTGCCGGTCAAGATGATGTCTCCTGGCAGCAAGGTCATGTTCTTCGAAACGTGCGAGACGATTTCGGCAACCCCGAAGATCATGTCGTTGATCGAAGCCGACTGCGCAGTTTCGCCGTTGATGCGAGATTCGATGAGCTGCCCATCCTGCTCAAACTCGGTTTCGATCCAAGGGCCTAGCGGGCAGAAAGTGTCGAATGCTTTTGAGCGTGCCCACTGAGCATCGGTGTGCTGAAGGTCGCGCGCGGTGACATCGTTGGCCACGGTGTAACCCCAGATGTACTGACCGACATCCTCGGGCTCAACGTTTTTGCAGATTGAACCCATCACGATGGTGAGCTCACACTCGAGCTCCACCTGCTCCGACTGCCAAGGCAAAACGATGCTCTCCCCCGGGCCAATAATCGCGGTAGACGGCTTAAAGAAAATCGCCGGCTCTTCCACCGGTTGTCCGTCAAACTCAGCCACGTGATCTGCGTAGTTCTTACCAATGCAAACCACCTTGGATGGCACGGTCGGCGCCAGCAGCTTCACATCTTTCAGAGCAACGCGTTCGCCGGTGTATTCGTATCCGTTTACTAGCGGATGCCCAGACAGAACGCGAAGTTCCGGACCATCAACAACACCGTAGGCGGCAGCGCCTTCTGCAAGAAAACGTGCGACGCGCATTAGTCGGCTAGCTTGTACATCCAGCCGTGACGGTCTTCAACCGTGCCGTACTTCGGAGTGATTACCGCAGCAGTACCGCAAGCAAAAACCTCAACGATTTCGCCCGCTGCCAAACCAGATGCAACCTCAGCCAAAGAAACCTTGCGCTCCTCGACATTGATGCCGCGATCCTTCAAAAGGTGAATCACAGAATCACGAGTGATGCCGCGCAAGATGGTGCCATCCAACGCTGGTGTTGCAACGTGTCCATCCTTGTAAACAAAGAACAGGTTCATTCCACCGAGTTCTTCAAAGTAGGTTGCGGTGTCGGCATCCAAGAACGCCACCTGCGAACAACCGTTTTCGTAACCCTCAGACTGCGCAAGCAATGAAGCCGCATAGTTTCCACCGGTCTTAGCCTCACCGGTACCGTGCTTTCCTGCGCGAGCAGAATCCAAAGCCAACCAAATCGAGATGGGCTTCACTCCACCGGTGAAGTAAGGCCCCACCGGAGAGGCAATCACGCGATACTCCGCACGATGTGCAGCACGCACACCCAAGAAGTTTTCTGCAGCAATTTCAAACGGACGAATATACAAAGTCTTTTCGTTCACCGGCTCTGGCACCCAAGCGCCATCCACGGCAATCAACT
>JBEGPH010000127.1:0-4105 GCA_041181555.1 Actinomycetota bacterium
GACCTCGGCTACGAAACGATTGCTGCTTCTGGTGAGCACGCCTGCATACTTCACTGGATCATCAACGACGGCAAGGTCAACAAGGGCGATCTCCTGCTGCTCGACGCCGGTGTCGAAGTGGACAGCCTCTACACCGCAGATGTCACTCGCACACTTCCGGTAAACGGCAAATTCTCACCAACTCAAAAGATGATTTACGAAGCCGTGCGCGAAGCAGCAGATGCCGCGTTCAAAGTGGCAAAACCAGGTGTGAAGTTCCGCGACATCCACGCAGCTGCAATCAAAGTAATTGCACAAAAGTGTGGCGAGTGGGGCCTGCTACCGGTGAGCGTTGAAGAATCGCTTCAGCCGGACAACCAATTCCACCGCCGCTGGATGGTGCACGGCACTAGTCACCACCTAGGCATGGACGTTCACGACTGCGCGCAAGCTCGTCGCGAAATGTATGTGGATGGCGTGCTCAAAGAAGGCATGATCTTCACAATCGAGCCTGGGCTTTACTTTCACAAGGACGACCTACTCGTGCCAAAGAAGTTCCGCGGCATCGGCGTGCGAATCGAAGACGATGTTTTAGTTACCAAGAACGGCGTTGAGAATCTCACCAAAGCACTGCCTCGCAAGGCTGACGATGTCGAAGCCTGGATGTACAATTTGAGAATCAAAAGTGGTTTTTAAAGAATCACGTGAAATGTTTGGGGGGGACAAATGAGTAAAAAAGCCAACAAGTTTTCGTTCGAAGTAAGGTGTCAAATTCTCGCGGATGTGTGGTCTGAATACCGCGATGACGAAGAGTTTTTCGGCTTCGTTGACAGTAACGATCTTGCTCTTCCGCTCGCTTATATGGTTTCAAACGGAATCGTTGACTTATCTGAAACGGCTAAGCAAATGATTGAAGAAAGCTGGAAAGCGCTGTTTGACATATACAAAGATTCTGAATTCTTTGAATATGTAATGGAAAATTACGGCGACGAAGACTAATTCTGCTGAACTAACTAGTCAGAGTTCATAAAGTCATCAATGGATTTTTCGGGAAACCAAGTAACGTTTTTCGAGCAAACTCAGAGACTGTAACTCGCGAACCTCATCCTTCTTTCTTGGGATTGAAGTGTAAATGAGGTTGGCTTGAACCGAACTATCGCGCAGTTGACTTAAATTCTTGAGTGGGCCAAGCAGAAAACTTAATTCCTCACCCGGAAGAACTCTGAGGCTGGAATCCGATTTGGCAATTTCAGGGGGTCTGCTGCCATTTAGTGAAAACCAAACTATAGATTCATCCACTTCAAGTCTCACTTTTTCGGCAGGCACTCTACCCGAGTTATAGAGAATCAGTTCAACCATATCAATGCCCTTGGTTGACTTAACTTTTCGAATGTCCACGTGCAAATATGCGCGGATCTCATCTTCGGAAGCTCTGGATTGCCTAACTTGTTGAACTATTAGCGCAATAAATCCCAGAATCGTAACTACAGATGCTGCATTGCTGAGCCAGTCACCCATTTCTTGATTCCTTTCAATCAAACAGTGAACTGGAAATAGCCGATTTAGCTTCGCCAACCATGTTGCCCGGCACCTGAACCTGATACTTGCTGGCCACGAAAGTCGATTGGCTGATGAAGCCGCGCTTGCTACGAGCAAGTGAGAATCGGATCACCTGGAACAGCATGCCCAAGCCGGCGCCAATGAAGATTGATGAGCCGAGTCCAGAGGTGGCAAAACTCTGCACGCTAGAGGTGTCGGCATTGCCCCCGAAGAACAAGCCGTAAAGCAGGCCGAGCCATGAGCCGGTCACCGCTCCACTGAGCGCCACTCGGGCGTAGCTCATCTTTCCGCGAACGCGCTCAACACTGCGAAGGTCTGAGCCCACTATTGCGATTAGTCCAGCTGGAAAGTCGCCGGCTACTAGCTTCTCAACGAAGGCCACCGCGTCCTCGTATTTAGGAAAGTCGGCGATCACTTCACCCTGAGGTAAAACGGGCGGAAGATTGCGAGATTTACGGGTGGCCATAAATCCATTCTGGCATACCCTCAAGTGCTCGTCTAAGGTTGAAAGGTGAGCGCGACGAGAGTATTTATCGCCAGATTGGCTGGCTGTGGCGTCTTTGACCCGGCGGGAGACCGCGTAGGAAAAGTCATCGACGTTCTTGTCGCCTACCGCAAAACTTCAGCCCCTCGCGTTACCGGACTAATGGTGGAAATCACCGGACGCCGTCGCGTGTTTGTGCCTATCGCTCGCGTTACCTCTATTGCTAACGGGCAGGTAATCACCACCGGATTGATCGATCTTCGCCGCTTTAGTGTGCGCGGTGGTGAGCAGCGAGTGATTGCCGAGATGCTTGGCCGCAAGGTGGCACTCAAGGATGGCTCGGGCACCGCAACGACTTCGGCTTCACCTTTTGCTCGCGGAGCAACTTTGTTTAGCAGCTGGGATCAAATCAGCGAAAGCAAAGACGCCGAAGCGCAGAGTGCCGAAGCTCTTATTGCCACCTACTCCGAGTTGCGCCCTGCCGACTTAGCGAACGCACTTTTGGATTTGCCAGATGAGCGAATGATTGAAGTTGCCGAAGAGCTCGACGACGAGCGTCTAGCCGATGTGCTTGAAGAGCTTCCTGAAGAAGAGCAGCTCGACATTATTCAGGAGCTCGACGACGAACGTGCCGCCGAAGTTTTGGATTTGATGGAACCGGACGACGCCGCCGACCTTATGGCGAATCTTTCTGAAGAGCGTTCAGAGGCGATCTTCGAACTCATGGACGAAGAAGAAGCTGAAGACATTCGTATGTTGATGCAGTTCGACGAGTTCACCGCCGGTGGTTTGATGACCACCGAACCTTTGATTTGTGCTGCCGACATGACCGTGGCAGAGGCGATGGCTCTGATTCGCCGCAAAGAAGTTGCTCCGGTTTTGGCAGCTCAGGTTTTCGTCACGCTTCCGCCATACGAAACCGCAACCGGACGCTTTCTTGGCGTGGTGCATTTCCAGAAGATGTTGCGCTACCCGCCGCACGAGCGCTTGGGCACTCTGCTCGACACCGAGCTTGAGCCGCTCAAGCCGAGCTCGCATATTTCGGTCATCCACCGAACCCTGGCTACCTATAACTTGGTGGCCCTGCCGGTGGTTGACGAACAGCAGCGTCTGATCGGTGTAGTAACCGTGGACGACGTTCTAGACCACCTATTGCCTGATGACTGGCGAACCGAAGATGAAAGTGAGGTGCAACATGGCTAAGGACCGCTTC
This sequence comes from Actinomycetota bacterium, assembly GCA_041181555.1. GTDB lineage: Bacteria > Actinomycetota > Actinomycetes > Actinomycetales > Microbacteriaceae > Rhodoluna. The sequence continues at coordinate 3,237 of JBEGPH010000127.1, forward strand.
GACGCCCCGATCGGCACCCGCAAGCGCTTTGTTCCTCGCATTCGAGTAAACCAAGAACAGTTTGGCCGTGCCTCAGAGGCTTTCGCTCGCGCGATGGGTACCGGTGGCTTCCTAATCGGCATGACCATCTTCGTGGCGATTTGGCTTACCTGGAACACGCTTGCTCCGCTTAACCTGCAGTTTGACCCACGCAGCTTGAACTACACGCTGCTTACTCTGATTCTTTCGATGCAGGCTTCATACGCTGCCCCGCTCATTCTTTTGGCGCAGAACCGCCAGGACGACCGCGACCGCGTGAAGTTCGAGCAAGATCGTCAGCGTGCCGAGCGTAACCTCGCCGACACTGAGTACCTCGCTCGCGAAGTGGTTGCACTACGTTTGGCAATGAAAGACCTTGCCACCAAGGAATTCGTGCGCGACGAGCTTCGCGATTTAGTAAAAGAACTTGCTGAAGAACTAAAAGAAAAGCCAGCCAAGAAAACTAAATGAGCGACCATCTAGCTGCGCTCAGCAACGTTATTGATCCAGAGCTTCGACAAGACATTGTTTCGCTCGGTATGGTCGGCGACATTTCGGAAACCGCAGATGAAGTTTCTGTCGAACTCAAATTGACCATCGCCGGTTGCCCGGCCGCGCAAAAAATCGAGCGCGATGTGATTGCCGCAATCGATACTTCGAAGAAGGTTTCGGTGCGAGTTGGCGTGATGTCGCAAACCGAACGCGATGCGCTGAAAGAAAAACTTCGCGGTGGTCGCCCGGTGCGCAGCAACCCATTCGATGCCGATAGCTACACTCGCGTCTACCTGGTGGGTTCGGGTAAGGGTGGCGTTGGTAAATCCACACTCACTGCAAATCTCGCGGTTGCTCTC
>JBEGPH010000128.1:0-2881 GCA_041181555.1 Actinomycetota bacterium
AAGGGCAGTAAGGCCGCCGAAGAAATCGAAGATTCGAAGAAGCTTCAAAAGAAGCTCGGAATCGAGTCCTTTGAGATTATCCGCTGCGGCCAAGAATTTTTGGCTGAGCCTACTTTGGTGGTTCGGACTAAGTTAGTCTGAATTTCAGAATGAACGAGATTCCAGAGGCCGAAAAGTCATCTGTCACCAAGGCAACCGTGGTGGCGGGTTTGGGCTATCCAAATGGGCGAGAAGAAACTTCGCCAGAACCAACTGGCTGGATCGTGGGGGATGTTTCACGTGAAACAGTTTGAGTCTGAAAATCTTTCGGGTGGCTTCATGGATACGCCACTAGCTCGCGAGTTGAGCGAGAACAATCAGCGTTTGGCCAATGTAAAGGCACTTCGTTTGCCTAAGCCCAACCGCACTAGAATTTTCACAATTTCTAACCAAAAAGGTGGCGTGGGAAAGACCACCACGGCAGTCAACTTGGCTGCAGCCCTTGCCAGTAAAGGGCTCCAGGTGCTCGTAATTGATTTGGACCCTCAAGGTAATGCTTCTACCGCTCTAAACATTGAGCACCGCTCAGGCACCAAGAGCATCTATGACGTGCTGCTCGACAACGTCAGCATCGAAGACGTGATTCAGATCAGCAGCGAAGCACCTGGCCTAACCTGCGTTCCAGCGACGATCGACCTTGCCGGTGCCGAGCTGGAATTGGTGTCTGTAGTTGCTCGTGAAACTCGCTTGAAGATGGCGCTCGAGACCTACATCAACACTTCGATCACCCCTCCGGATTATGTCTTCATCGACTGTCCGCCAAGTCTTGGTTTGCTTACTGTCAATGCTTTCGCCGCGGCAAACGAAGTTTTGATCCCGATTCAGTGTGAGTACTACGCCCTCGAAGGCGTCAGCCAGCTGATCAACAACATCGGCTTGATTCGCAAGATGTTGAACCCAACCCTCGAACTTTCTACGATTCTTTTGACCATGTACGACAGTCGAACCAAGCTGGCGCAAGGTGTGGCCGATGACGTTCGGGCTAACTTCCCAGATATCACCTTGAACGCCGTGATTCCGCGTTCGGTAAAGGTTTCCGAGGCACCTTCTTATTCGCAGACTGTGATCACCTACGACCACACTTCGCCTGGTGCCATTTCATACGTTGAGGCGGCAGCCGAAATTGCAAACCGAGGAGCAGCAAATGGCAAGTAAAAAAGGTGGACTAGGACGCGGCATTGGTGCCCTAATTCCAACTCCGGAAGCCGGCGCAGCTCGACCAGTAGATGTTTTCTTTGGTGGCTCAACTCCAAAGGTTGAGGGTCAAGATTTATTGCCAGTGCCAGGTGCGAGCTTCGCAGTCTTGGATCTGGATCAGATTCAACCAAACCACAATCAGCCACGTACCGAATTCGAACCGACCGCGATGGAAGAACTGGTTCACTCGATTCGTGAATTTGGTGTGCTGCAGCCAATCGTAGTTCGTTCGCTTCCAAACGAATCTGGCAAGTATGAATTGATCATGGGTGAGCGTCGCTGGCGTGCATCGCGTCTTGCTGGCAAGACCAACATCCCGGTGGTTATTCGTGAAACATCAGACGAGAACATGTTGCGCGATGCACTTCTCGAAAACTTGCATCGCAGTGACTTGAATCCACTTGAAGAAGCATCTGCTTATCAGCAGTTGATGTCTGACTTTGGGATCACGCAAGATGAGCTATCAGAAAAGATTGGTCGATCACGTCCGCAAATTTCTAACACCATTCGTTTGCTTAATTTGCCAAAGGCGATTCAGTTAAAGGTTGCCGGCGGCGCACTTTCTGCCGGGCAGGCTCGCGCAATTCTTTCTGCCAAGACCGAAGAGCGTATGCAGCACTGGGCCAATAAGGCAATCAACGAAAACTTAACCGTGCGCAATTTGGAAGAGCAGATTGCAATCGACGTTGAAGGTGCGAAGTCAAAGGGTGGCACCATCAAGCCTGGCGGTCGACAGGATGCGCTCAAGGAACTTGCGCAGCGTTTGGGCGATGCACTTGACACCCGCGCTCAGATTAAGTTGACTGCCAAAAAAGGTGAAATCAAAATTGAGTTCGCCACTATGGCTGATCTGTTCCGCATTCTCGACAAGTTTGGTATCGAGCGAAACTGCGAGTGAGTAATACACGTCACCCAAGCTTGAACCCTCAGCAATTACCGCCTGTGGCAATAGCGAGGTTTCGGTAAGACCAGGCAACACGTTTGCCTCGAGGAACCAGACGGTTCCCTTTGCATCCACGATCACGTCGATGCGAGATAGGTGTCGAAGGCCCAGTGCTTCGTGTGCAGAAACGGCAACCTTGGCAGCGCGATCCGCAACAGTGTGGGTTACTCGAGCCGGTACGTAGTAATTAGTCTCGCCTGCCACATAGCGCTCCTGGTAACCGTAGCGTCCAGATACCGGTTCGATTTCGACAGCTGGAAGAGCGATCGGGCCACTGCCCAAATCGATAACCGAGATGGCAAGCTCGGTGCCCTTCACAAACTTTTCGATGATGGCAACGTCGCAGTAAACGTAAGCGTCGATCATTGCTCGAGAAAGTTCTTCGGCTTTGTTAACCACTGTGATGCCGAGTGCCGAACCACTTCGCGCTGGTTTCACAACCAACGGAAAATTAATTACCGAAGTGACAGCCTTGAGCACGCCGTCGGCATCGAGTTCACGGAAGGTGTCTTTAGGAAGCGTGATTGATGCCGGGGTCTGAATTCCATTCTGCTCGACAATGATTTTTGCAATCGACTTGTCCCAAGCTAAACGAGATGCGCTCGCTGTTGCTCCAACAAAAGGAACTCCTGTGAGTGAAAGAATGTCGCGGAGTGCACCGTCTTCGCCGGAGGCGCCATGCAGACAAGGCCAAATTACATC
>JBEGPH010000129.1:0-3124 GCA_041181555.1 Actinomycetota bacterium
TACAGCGGTCGCGCGGAGATTGCCGACGCCATCAAGAGCATCCTTAAATCGCACCAGGGTATATCGCTCGATCAGCTCTCCGAGAAGCTAACGCCTGAGCTAATTACTGAGCATCTCTACACCGGTGGCCAAGCCGACCCGGACCTAATCATTCGTACATCAGGTGAGCAGCGGCTTTCCGGCTTCATGCTTTGGCAGTCGAGCAACTCCGAGCTCTATTTCGAAGAAGCGCTTTGGCCGGACTTCCGAAAGGTGGACTTTCTTCGTGCGCTGCGTGCCTTTGCCCGCCGCCACCGCCGATTTGGCGCCTAGGTAAACGATTCATTACAAACCCGTAATCGGGCGTGTCGCAACAACCGGTTGATTGGGCACAGGCGTAACTTGTGGCTAAGTACAACTAAAGGAGCACCGTGGCCCGTACCACTTCCTCGACTACAACTAAAAAAGCTTCAGAAACCGCAAAGAAGAAGCCGGCCACCACTCCAACAGCCACGAAAACCTACGTGATTGACACTTCGGTTTTGCTGTCTGACCCAAGGGCCCTGTTCAAATTCAAAGAACAAGAAGTTGTAATTCCGATCATTGTGATCAACGAACTCGAGAAGAAGCGCCACGACCCTGAAATTGGTTACTACGCTCGCCAGGCACTTCGTCACCTAGACGACCTTCGCCAAGAACACGAACGCCTCGACTTTCCAATTCAGGTTGGCGACGGCGGCACTCTTCGCGTTGAGCTAAACCACATCGATCAGTCGGTGCTTCCTTCAGGAATGCAACTTGGCGACAACGACTCACGCATTCTTGCCTGTGCTTTCAATCTCGCGAGCGAAGGTCTCGACGTAACCGTGGTTTCAAAAGACCTACCGATGCGCGTAAAAGCTGCATCGCTCGGAATGTCTGCTGAGGAATACCGCAACGACAACGCCGTCGATTCTGGATGGACTGGCATCTCAGAAATTTCACTCACCGGCGATGAAGTCAACGACCTCTACGACACCGAAGTAATCAAGCACAAAGATGTAGCCAACTTGCCAATCAACACCGGTCTGATTATTCATTCAGAGCGCGGCAGTGCACTCGGCCGTGTTGAGGCTGGCTCGAAAATCAAGTTAGTGCACGGAGACCGTGATGTCTTCGGCGTGCACGGACGAAGCGCAGAACAGCGCCTCGCAATCGACCTCCTGCTCGACCCAGAAATTGGAATCATCTCACTTGGTGGTCGTGCCGGTACCGGTAAGTCTGCGCTCGCACTTTGTGCAGCCCTAGAAGCTGTGCTCGAACGTCGTCAGCACAAGAGGATCATGGTTTTCCGTCCGCTTTACGCAGTCGGTGGCCAGGAGCTCGGTTACCTACCTGGCTCTGAGTCGGAGAAGATGAACCCTTGGGGTCAGGCAATTTTCGACACCCTTTCAGCTTTGGTCTCTAAAGAAGTGATCGACCACGTGGTTGCTGACCATGCTTTCTCGTATCGGCCAAAACTCCCGAGTGGTACTTACCCACGACGTAGCCCAGCGCGACAACCTTCGAGTTGGCCGCCACGACGGTATCGCCTCGGTGGTAGAACAGCTCAAGAACAACAAGCTTTTCGCCCACGCCACCCTGACCCGCAGCGAACGCTCGGCAATTGCAGGCTTGGTTACCGACCTACTCGACTAGTCGTAACAATCGGAAATGCCAGTTTTTGGGCCTGCTGAGGCGAGCCTAAAATTGAGCCATGACCGCAAAAATTTATGACGACATCACCAAAACCGTAGGTAACACCCCACTGGTTCGCATTAACCGAATCATTCCTGGTGGAAACGTACTTGCCAAGCTTGAGTTCTACAACCCTTCGGCAACCGTGAAGGACCGCATCGGAATCAACATGGTTGACGATGCAGAGAAGTCAGGCAAGCTAAAGCCTGGTGGCACAATCGTGGAAGCAACTTCGGGTAACACCGGTATCGCGCTCGCGATGGTTGGTGCGGCTCGCGGTTACAAAGTTATTTTGACAATGCCTGACTCAATGTCAAAGGAGCGTCGCACTTTGCTTCGTGCTTACGGAGCAGAACTTGTTTTGACTCCTGCGGCTGAAGGTATGCGCGGTGCAGTTGCTAAGGCTGAAGAAATCGGATCACAGGATGGCGCAGTTCTAGTGCGTCAGTTTGCCAACCCGGCAAACCCAGAAATTCACCGCAACACAACCGCGCAGGAAATCTGGCGCGACACCGACGGTCAGGTGGATGTGTTGGTTGCCGGTATCGGTACCGGTGGAACCATCACGGGTGTTGGTCAAGTTTTGAAGCAGCTCAAACCAAGCATCAAGGTCATTGCGGTTGAGCCTGCGGCATCACCAATCCTGAACGGTGGATCACCATCTGGTCACCCAATTCAGGGAATCGGTCCAAACTTCGTGCCAGATGTTCTGGACACAACAATCTATGACGAGGTCCTAGACGCTCCAAACGAGGAGGCCATCAAGTGGTCTCGTCGCCTTGGTGCCGAAGAGGGCATCCTTGGCGGTATCTCTTCTGGAGCCGCCATCTGGGGAGCATCGCAGATCGCTGCTCGCCCAGAGTTTGCCGGCAAAAACATTGTGGTTATCATTCCATCGTTTGGTGAGAGATACTTGTCTACAGTGCTTTATGCCGACCTACAGGAGCAGTAATCTCAGATTCAATTTGGCGACGTTTTCAGGAAGACCTGGCAAACGCCGTTTCTCATGACCCAGCTACCGATTCCAAACTGGAAATGTTTTTGACCGGTACTGGTCTTCATGCTGTCTGGTGGCACAGACTTGCTCACCTGATTTACACCAAACTCCGCCTGCGCATCATTGCCCGCCTGGTAGCCAACCTTGGTCGCTGGTTTACCGGAGTCGAAATTCATCCTGCCGCCAAGATCGGTCGCCGGTTCTTTATAGACCACGGCATGGCCACGGTAATCGGCGCAACCGCCATCATCGGCGACGACGTAATGATCTACCACTCGGTGACTCTCGGTGGTGTGACCAACGAAAACGTGAAGCGCCACCCGACACTGGGCAACGGCGTCATCGTCGGTGCAGGTGCGATTATTCTCGGCGACATTACCATCGGCGACGGCGCAAAAATCGGAGCCGGCTCAGTGGTAACCAAAGACGTGA
>JBEGPH010000130.1:0-2785 GCA_041181555.1 Actinomycetota bacterium
GTGATGCTCAACAATCGCACCGGTATTCACGATTGAGTTGTCATCGACGAAAGCCGACGAGTGCACCACGCTCTGGTGCATTACCTGCACACCCTCGAGCACCTTGGCCGACTCTGAAATGTGTGCGGTCTGTGCCTGCAGCTGCAAGAAGTTAAAGCCGGCCGCCTTGTACTTCTGAAAGACGCCATCGCGCAAAGCCAAATCCGAAGACGAACCAACCCCGTTGATCAGCAGGTAATCCGAAGGGGCAAAAGACGCCAAAACTTCGTCGTCGGCCACGCAAGAAAGCTCGCCAGCCAGCAGCGAACCCTCGGCCGAAGGCGCCACAAAGCCAGAAAGCTCGTGCCCGGCCTCCTCGAGCACCTCCTGCAAGACTCTGGCGTGCCCGCCAGCGCCCAGTATCAACAGCTGCAACTTAGTTGACATAATCACCAACCGCATAGGCCTGCTTGGCCTCGGTGCCTACAACCTCGTAGAAGTCAAAAGAGGTGCGTCCAGCCCCAGGGCGACGGCACTCCAAATCGGCCTCTCGAATTACCTGACCGGCAGCAATCGGGTTGCGAGCCACCAAACTACGACGAACCGCAGCCTTGTTAGAAACCTCAATCGGCTGCATCTGCTTTACCGGCTCACCCAAAATGACAGTGGCCTGACGAATCTGCGAAACCAAAGACGCCAACTCCGACGGATCCAATGAAGCCGAGTGGTCTGGCCCCTCCATGGTCTTATCCAGAGTGAAGTGCTTCTCAATCACGGTGGCTCCCAAGCCAACCGCCAAAACCGAAGCCAAAGTGCCGAGCGAGTGATCGGAGTAACCCACCGGCAAACCAAAACGATCAGCAATCACATTGATTGCCTGCAAGTTCAAGATGTCGAACTCTGCCGGATACTGAGTGGTGCAGTGCAATACGGTAACGCGAGTCTTCATCAACGCCTGAACTCGTGCATCTTCCCAAGCGCGAGTCAAGTTTGCTGCGGTTGGCAAAGTTTCAACTTCCAAGAAACCGGCGTGCACACCCACACCAACCGCGATGAACTTCAAAGCGTGTTCGATTTCATCCAAGTCAGCCATACCCGTTGAAAGAAAGCATCGGCGCGAATGTTAAATCTCCAGAAGCAACTTTCACCAACGGAATGTGAAGTTCGTCAATCAAAAACTGAAGCTCATCCAAATCGAAACCGGTTGAAAGGAAACCGATGCCGATTTTCTTGCAGTGGTCACGAAGTGCAGCAAACTCCCCGTGCGAAAGTTCTAGACCCTTTAGCAAATCCCACTGCGAACGGGTGTCGCCGTCGCCGGTCTTCTGATACTCGGCTAGCTGCGCATCCTTGCGAGCCAACTTGTCTGCCGAGAAAGTCTGAAACTTCACGATGTCGGCGCCGCACTCCTTGGCCACGTCGACCATCTGAATAGCGCGCTCGAGCGAACCGTTGTGGTTCACTCCGGCCTCGGCAATGATCAAAACTTTTTCAGCCACGATTACCCTTCGTAAAACTTCTTCTTAAGTGGAACACCAAACTTGTGGGTTGCCAAGACCTCGGCAGCCTTTTCGGCAAAGCCCGCACGTCCAAAGGGGTGCGAGGCAGGCTCACTGCCCAGTACCAGAGCGGCCTTGATGCCATTCAGAATCTCGGCTCTATCGGCAGAAACCTTGAGCACAGAATCACCCAACGGACGACCCTCCTGGCGATTACCCACCAACACCGAAGGTGTGCCCAGGATTGGCGCCTCCAAAACCGTGGAAGATGAGTTGCCCAAAACCAAGTCAACCTCGCGCATCGCCGAGAGATACCCGAGCTGCCCGAATGATTCCACGTAAGAGATGCGATCGCCGCGCATCCCCACGAAAGACTTCATCATGGTTCGAACCTCATCCGAACCGATGTCGTTGTTGGTGCCGGTGAAAATAAAGTGCACATCAGGCACGGCGTCAATTGCCGCAAGAATCTCGGCAAACATTTCGCCAGCAGGTGCCTCATCGAATGCAGCGGGGTGGAAAGTCATCAACGCATTACGCGCACCAAACTTCACGCCAAACTTTGCCTCGAGCTCCACGCGATTCATAAACTGCATGGTCGACAAAACATCTAGAACTGGTGCACCAAAGTTGAACACTCGCGAAGGTTCTTCACCCAAAGAAATAACACGCGAGCGATGTTCATCGGTAGTGGTGAAGTGCAAATAAGACAACTTTGTAATGGCATGACGCAGTGAATCATCCATTGCGCCGAGAGTGAGTTCGCCGCCGTGAATGTGCGCCACCGGAATCTGCAAAATCAGAGCGGCAGATGCCATGGCAAATGCCTCGAGGCGATCGCCCAAAACCACAACCACATCAGATTTCAAAGCCGACAAAGTTTTAGCAAAAGAAGAAACCGCAGCACCGGTGTCAACCGCAGCCGCCTCAGATGAATCGTCGTCGCCCCAAATCGATACCTCGGCAGCGATGTCGAAACCGGCAGCGGTGATTTCGGTAACGGTTGAGCCGTGAGCGGCAGACAAATGTGTGCCGGTTACGATCAGCTGCAAGTCGGCATCCGGCCGACGAGCAAGCTCAGTCAAAAGCGGACGCAAGAGCCCAAAGTCGGCACGAGTGCCGGTCATTACCGCTATCTTGCGCTGCATGCGTCTAACCCGCTAAACCGAGCCAGCCAAGGCAGGCGTAGAAGGAATACAAATCAGCGATGCGTGCAGGTCGGTAGCCACAGACAGGTCGCCTCGGCCAGCGCCGTTGTACATGCGCTGCTGGTGCAGCAGGTTCCACATTGGGCGAACCAATAGCCC
>JBEGPH010000131.1:0-3213 GCA_041181555.1 Actinomycetota bacterium
CGCGTTCCAGGTTTCGCGCATCTCAACAATCTCGTCTGAGGTCCTGGCAATAAAGTTCCACCACATCACTATTGGCTCAGCAAAAGGCTCGCCGCCGATCAGGATCGCAGTGAAGTCACCAGCAAGCTCAAGCTCCGTAACCCCTGGCTCAACATAAAACAGGTGATCTTGAGCAACCAACTCGCCGTTGATGGTTGCCGACCCCGAAACAACCAGGACGCCATGCTCCCAGTCGCTTCTAACGCCCAAGTTCACGATTCCAGAAACCTGTAATTCGGCGCCGACGAGAGGCGAATAGACCTTTGCCGGCGAGGCCACTCCCCCGAGCTCGCCAATGAAAACGGTTGCTCTAAGCCCGGGAGCCTCAAAGGTTGGCGGGTTGCCAACGTGCTCGAAGGTGGGCTCAATGTTTCGCACAGCGTTTGGCAGCACAACCCATAACTGCACGGCATGCAGCGAACTCGGCCCGACCAGTGAAACCTCGCTATGAGCAATGCCCCGACCAGCGGTCATCAGGTTTAGTTGACCAGGTTCGATTAGTTGCTGCGAACCGATGCTGTCACGGTGATCGACGCGTCCGGCAAAAGGCCAAGTAACGGTTTGCAAACCGGTGTGCGGGTGAGCCGCAACAACCATGCCGTCAACCTGTGCCGTTGGCCCAAAGTGGTCCAGAAAAACCCAAGCACCAATGCGCCGAAGGTGAGCGTGTGGCAGGTTGCGCTTGATATCAACCTCAGTGCGCGTCGAAAGCTTGACGATTCGCGGTTCGATGACCATGCTCATGGTTCAAGGTTATGCCCCAAAAAGTTATACAAATGTCCAAAACTATGCGCTGCTCTCGGTTAACAACAGTTGGCCGAAAAATATCAAAGGGGAAAAATGAACATCGGACAGGCAATCGCCTCCTTTTTCAAGAACTACGCGAACTTCAAGGGCCGTGCTCGTCGCAGCGAATACTGGTGGGCACAGCTTGCCATCGGTGTAATCACCATGATCGTGGCAGCGGTCAGCATCCAGACCGTTGAGGTCTATGTTGAGGGCGTCGGAAACGTGCCAACGGTAACCTACGGTCCACTCTTCTGGATTTGGGTACTGGCTATTTTCGTACCTGCTCTCGCACTTACCGTTCGTCGCCTGCACGACACCGGACGCAAGGGTACCTACTACTTCATGAGTCTTATCCCAGTAGTCGGTGGCATCCTTTTGCTTATCCGCATGGTTGAGGACAGCCAGCCAGGCGCAAACGCCTACGGCAACCCAGTCAAGTAACAACCGCTTAAAGAGAAGTGGCCCCGAGCTTTCGGGGCCACTTTTCGTTTAACCTTTTCGCGGGATCCAGGGGATCAGTGCGCTGACGCGCTTTTGGTACTGCTTGTATTCGGGGTATTTGCCAGCCGAGATTTCTTCGGTGAAGCGCAGGCTGCCGGCGAATAGTGCGGTTAGAACGAATGCGCCTGCGATCGACCAGTGCAGAAGAACACCGCTGGCGGTTGCTGCCCAGAAGTAGAGCACCCACCACTGTGCCTGCTCGGCGAAGAAGTTTGGGTGGCGGCTGACCGAGAAGAGGCCGGTGCTCAAGAAGCCCGAAGCCTTGCCAGCCTTCTTTGCTTGGTGAAAGTTCCACTGCTGCTGGTCGGCGATGGTTTCGAAGGCGAGAAAGCCGATGAAAACGGCCGTCCAGATTGCGTCCGCCGCAGTGAACTCGGCGGTTGGGTTGGCGAAGTAGGCGGGAACTGTCATGCCGAAGATCAGCGCGTTCTGGAAGATCACGATGAAGAAGATGTTGAAGAGCTGGTAGACCAGCGGACTCATTCTTTGGCGAAGAATCGGCCAGCGATAGTCTTCACCGCCCTTTGCATAGCCGCCCTTGCGAGCGAAGTTGAAGGTGAGGCGGGCTCCCCAGAGAGTCACGCAAACTGCCATGACGTTTACTCGCGCGGACTCGAAGTTAGCGCCAGCGGCGAAGACCCAAAGGTAGGCGATTGGAGCGATTGACCAGATGCGGTCGACCCAAGAGTACAAAGGTAGGCGATTGGAGCGATTGACCAGATGCGGTCGACCCAAGAGTATTCCTTGGTGATTACAGAGAATAGCCAGGTGGCGAAGCTCACACCTACACAGATTAGAAATGCAACATAGAGACTCGACATTGGGCTCCTTTCAAAGGAAAAGTCTATTTCGGTGTCAAAGTTTTGCCCTGATTGGAGACCCTTCGTAATGCAGGGACGCATTAAGAAGGGCAAGCACCCAGTAATCCAACGATTGATAAACTGAAAACGCTAACAAACCAACTTTGCGGAGAAACCCATGGCGACGGAGCCAAAATCCGAACCAAACCCAAGTGCTTGGGAATGGTTCAATACTCGACTAGAGGTTTTGGGCTACGCATCACTTAGCGACTTTGCAAGTCGAAACGGTTTTCAAAAATCGTCACTTAGTAGATACTTTCATCTTCATCGCGAGATTCCCTCTGGCCAGATTGGCCCACTCTGCCTTGCGCTCCAAGTTTCTCCCCATGAATTACTTCAAGCGGTTGGTGCTATCGACTGGCGTCATCTGCCATAGGCGAGATGATTAGCGAATCGCCAATCGTTTGAAAGATGCGGGGGAACGTTGGATCTCCCCAAAGAGACAAAACCTCACTCAACTCGTGAGCAGCCAGGATCTCGCTGAATGTATTGCGAAGCTGATCCAGGGTTGTCCCGTAATGAATCAGGACACGAAACGGCGAACCGTCTCGGTAAATGAGTTCCGGTTCAGTGCAAAGGCGTGAAGCCACAATCTCCAAATTAGCCCCCGTGAACTTGACCTAAAACTAATAGATATAGTATCGTTCCCATATGGGAACAAAACAACTAGATCGCAAAGGGGGCACTTTGAGCAAAAAAGGTGGTTTCAAGGTGGCTCTATTCGGCCTGGTACTGGTTGCGCTAGCCAGTGTTTTGTTGCTAACCCTGCAGAATGCCTCAAGCCCTTCGGGGCTTGGGCATCGCGGAAGCCCGGGAATCGTAGAGCTCCCGTAAATCGCGAAGAGGTAGGCCACACATCCGGTCTTGGTAAACAAGCACTCCTGCTTGGGTAAACCGGATGTGTGGCCTATCTCTATTCTGGCAAGCCTAGACTTGGCGTTATGACTGAGCAACGACGCCATTGGATTGTGAGTTACATCGCAGCCGGATTGATCTGGGGCGCGTCATTTTTGTTCATCGCTGT
>JBEGPH010000132.1:0-3895 GCA_041181555.1 Actinomycetota bacterium
CTCAAGAGGTGAAGGCGAAGGTAGGCGTCGGCGGTGCTGGACACCGGCTGAGTGAGGTCGACTTCGGTGCGCACCCACTGGATCTTCACGCGGCGACGAGCATCTTCGCCCACCAGTGCGTCGAGTTCCTTAGGCACTACCCAGAGGGCGTCTGACTTTGGGGCGGCGCCGAGTTCTGGCTTTGGGTACCAAACATCGAGGATGGTCCCGTCGGCTGCAACGGTAGCTAGACCGTGGCCCCAGGCGTTTGAATCAAGAAAAGTCGCTTCAGTCACAGCCATAAGCCTACAAGTTAGGCTTGCTGTATGTCTGGTCAGGAATTCAATCTCGAGGGTGATGTAGTCGAACTCACCGCCGCAATCTGCAATATCGAATCGGTTTCTGGCAATGAGAAGGCTCTGGCTGATGCCATCGAGCGTTCACTTGCGAAGTACTCGCACCTCTCAGTCTTGCGCGATGGCGATGCCATTGTTGCTCGAACCAATTTCGGTCACGCCACTCGCGTGGTGATTGCCGGGCACATCGACACCGTGCCGGTGGCCAACAACCTTCCGGTGAAGTTGTTGCCGATGGAGCGCGAGCAGGTGCTCTGGGGTCGCGGCACAGTCGACATGAAGGCCGGCGTTGCCGTGCAGCTCAAGTTGGCTGCAACTTTGTCGAAGACCAACACCGATGTCACCTGGATTTTCTACGACCACGAAGAAGTCGAAGCCACCAAGAACGGACTAGGACGCCTTTCGCGCAACCACCCAGATTTGCTTGATGCTTCGTTTGCTGTTTTGTGCGAGCCAACCGCTGCGGTAGTTGAAGGTGGCTGCAACGGCACCATGCGCGCTGAGGTTTCCACTCGCGGCAAGAAGGCGCACTCGGCAAGAGCGTGGATGGGCGATGGATGGGCGAGAACGCGATTCACAAGGCTGCTGAAGTATTGAACCGACTGGCCGCCTATGTGCCAGGTGAGGTTGAGGTGGATGGCTTGGTTTATCGCGAGTCACTCAATGCGGTGTTGATCAAGGGTGGCATTGCCACCAATGTGATTCCAGATGAAACCGTAGTCACCGTGAATTATCGTTTTGCGCCGAGTAAGTCGGCTGCAGATGCCGAAGCTCACCTCCGCGAGGTATTTGCCGGGCTCGAGGTTGCCATTACCGACTCTGCCGAGGGAGCGCGTCCTGGCTTGGATCGCGCTGAGGCACAGGCATTCGTGGCCGCGGTTGGATCGCAGGCTCGCCCGAAGTACGGTTGGACAGACGTGGCTCGCTTTAGTGCCCTCGGAATCCCAGCGGTGAACTTTGGCCCAGGCGATCCAAACAAGGCACATGCCGACGACGAAAACGTGCCGGTTGGTCAGATCTACGCCTGCGAGAGCGCGCTGAAGCAGTGGTTGACCGCCTAATCAAAAGCTGGTGGGCGCCCGTTGTAGCGATTTACGCTTCGGCCCGACTTATTTCTTTTGTTTTCTTTTTGGCAATCGCCAACATTCAAGAGGCTAATTACTGGACACCGGCTCAACCCGGTTACTTTGACTTTCTAAACATCTGGGACGTCGAGTGGTACGAAAGAATTTTCACCGGCGGTTATCCGAATTTGCTTCCGGAGAATCCGGATGGCACAGTGCAGCAAAACAACTGGGCGTTTTATCCGGTGTTTCCGTATTTGATTCGCGGCTTGAGTGTGATCACCGGATTGCAGTGGAAATATCTCGCGCCAGTAGTCGCAACACTAATTGGGTTTTTATTTATTTTGGTGGTCTACAAGTTGGTGCTGCTGAAGAGTCGCTGAGTTTGTTTTTGTTTGCTGCTGCTCTTTACTGCTATTTGACCAAGCGCTGGATTTGGTTGGCAGTTGCTCTCGCCGCGCTTTCGATTACGCGACCGGGACTAATAGCCTTTGTGCTGTTCTTCGGCGGGATGCTGGTTTACAAATATGTGAAAGACAAGAAAATCTCGTGGCTGGATTTTGGTTTTGCCGCACTAAGTACCGTGCTCGGTTTTGCGTGGTTGCTGATTGCCTGGCTAGTCACCGGTAGATCGGATGCCTATTTGCGCACCGAATTGGCTTGGCGCGCGGGCTACACTGATGCCACTTCGCTCGTACCTTTCGCCGGCTGGTTTGAATCGGGCAGCTTTTACCTTGGCGAAGTGCTCGGGCCGATTTTTGTGACCTCGCTAATGTTGGCCTTTGCCGCCGCGATGTTCCTGCCGTCGGTTCGAGCGCTCGGCATCGAACTTCGACTCTGGGTGGCGGCCTACGTGATCTACCTCTTTGCCGTGTTCTTTCCGCAGAGCAGCACCCCCAGAATTCTTTTTCCCGCATTTCCGCTGCTCGTGGCGTTCGGGATTGCGACCAATCGCTTCGGTTGGCTCGGTAAATCGCTCGTGATTGCCTTGAGTCTGCTCGGTCAGGTGGGCTGGTTGCTGGTCTGCTGGAAGTACACCGCACCCGACTACACCCCGCCCTAATACTGGGATGCAGCCTTGGTTAAGATTGGGTAACCCCGTGGCTTTAGGCCCAAATCCGTGGGATAATTGAAGTTCGGCGATGACGCCAGCATTCAAGGAGTATTACATGGCAGCAATGAAGCCACGCGGAAATAGTGGACCTATGGAAGTGGAGCGTGGACCTATGGAAGTGGAGCTCGAACTTCGAGGACAGATTATCCTCAAGATCCCGGCCGAAGGCGGGGGTCGCATTCAGATTTCAGTGAACGAGGAAGAAGCTCGTGGACTACACGCTGAACTTGAATCGAAGATCATCAAGAAAAAGAAGTAAGTTCAAAAAAATCCCGACCAGCAATTGGTCGGGATTTTTTTATGCCTTTTTGCTGGCGATGAGCAGCCCATCACCAATTGGCAGAAGCGATGCTATGAAGTGATCGTCATTGCTGAAGAACCTCAAGACATCACGATAGACCGACGTTGCTTCATCGCGCATCGCCGGATCTGGCACACGATCTCGCCAAAGCGCGTGTGCTATTGCTACAACCCCACCAGGTCGAAGTAGTCGAGAATCGACTGCCTTGCCCGCGATCACGCGAGTTCGGTTGGTGGCGATTCCCGCTTCGTTGAAAGCAGTTTTAGCGGCAGCCTGGTGTTCGGTCTCGGTATCGATTGTCGCGAGCACGGCTTGACTCGAGCCACTGAGCAACCAGAGGCCGGATACTCCAGCGCCGGTGCCGGTCTCGACGATGCTCTTGGCCTGCAGGCTTGCCGCGATTACTGCCAGTTGCGCGCCAACTGAAGGCGTGATGCACTCGATGCCCAATTCTTCGGCGCGAACGCGGGCACGCTGAATTACTTCGCTCTCGACCGCAAAGTCTTCGGCGTACTTCCAGCTAGTTATCTTGTCTGCCATGGTTGCTCCTGCGGCAATGATATCCGCGCAGCGCAGATTTGCCCCGCATTCCACGCTGTAACCTATAAAGGTGTTTGGGCTAAGCGGCGAGAAATTGGTGATCCTTGCGATCATTGCCGCATTTGTGCTCGGCCCAGAACGACTTCCGGAATACGCCAAGAAACTCGCTCAGCTTGTCAAAAGCGTAAAGCGCATGGCCGAAGGTGCCAGGACTCAGCTTTCCGAAGAAATTGGAGAAGAGGTCGACTGGAAGAAGCTCGATCCGCGTCAGTACGATCCACGCAAAATCATTCGCGATGCACTAGCCGAAAACGATGCACCAAATCCGGCGCAGACTTTGAACACCGCAACCAAAACCAGACTCAAAAAGGGTGAAAGCGCCCCATTCGATACTGAGGCCACCTAAAACTAGGGGAGTCTGCGAAGTATCTTCGCAATGCCGCGCATGAGTGGCACCATCCTGCGCCACTGCTTAGCGGTGTTTGGCAATCCGAGTCCGGCCACCGAACGAGCCACGCCAATTGCTTTGGCCTCGGTGTAC